>JBAZGP010000010.1:0-26583 GCA_041652835.1 Lutibacter sp.
TTAACAGGCTTTAAAATCACTCGAACAGACGAATAGGGTCACACGTCACAAGTGATTTTTTTTGCGAAGAGCAATCCTACACACGCGTCACTTCGAGTGTTTTTGGCATAACGGAAGTTGATTATAAGAGATTATTTGATAAGCCAAAAATGTATCGAGAAGCTTTATAAGTAACCAAGGTTCTCGATACAATTTTAAAGCAATAATGTTAAGATTTATAAATAAATTTAACAAGCTTTAAAATCACAAATGACAATAAAAAAGCCATCGACAAGCTACAACTCCATTAATAACGAGCAATTACAACTATTTTGATTCATCGAACTCAGGTTAATAATTAGAAGAACTTTTTATATTGCAACACCCTAAAATCAAACGTATTGAATTTAGGGTGTTGTTTTTTTAATTGTTGGTATTGTGGATTGCTTCCAACAGCCCTGTTTGCGCTTCCCGAAGGTGCTGTTAATACGATTACTTTTATTTTTCTGGGTATTTCGTTTTCATTGAATTCAAATTCATAAATTTTTGGAGTTTCAGCAGAAATTAATTTTAGTGTAATATTTTTTTCTTTTAGTTGTCGCCTTAAATGATGTCCAGGTCCGTTTTTGCTATTTCCGCCAGTAAGTAAAAGTGTATCAACAGAAGTATTATTTTTGATATAAAACAGTAAATCTCTCAATGCAATATTTTCCATTCCCAAATCCGATGCATCCATTTTTTTTCGTTCGCAGGATTCAACAATATCACAAATACCAATTTTATTACGAATTAAAAAATCTTTTCGCTGTTCAATGGCGAAATCTGTAGTTTCAAAGTGTAGCTTCAGCGTAAATAGTTCATCTAAAATTTTCCATAATTGCCCATCAATACTTCCATAACAAAAATTGACATCGCCTTTTTTTAAATTTCCCGTTGAAAATCGGGGAGGAGGCAAGGTACCAACAATAAGCTTTGTAGCTCCTTTCGGAATAAATGGTTTGTAAGGATGAACTTGATAAAACATCAGATTTAATTTTAAGTTACTAATCAGTATGATAATGATCTGTAATACAAAGCTTTAATTTTAGCTGAAATGTGCGCTAAGGAAATCACAATGTACGCAATGTGTTGTAAATCAACTATAATCAATATAGCGACCTTTGCTTTTTCTTCGCGATCCTAGCGGTAAAAAAAATAACAGGCTAACATCAATTAGTTTTGTAATATGAATATACTGATTAGTTGTTATTTTAATTATTCTAAATAATTCCCCAACGGTTTTGTCTTGAGGATAATTGGTTTCAAGAATTTTTTTACTCTTTAAATTATACAATAAATAGCGGAACATTTACTTTATGCCTTACACGATCTATGGTAGTTCCAAATATTAAATCTTTCAGCATCGCATGGCCATGCCTTCCCATAACCAATAAATCAAAAGGTTCTGTATTCACAATTTGTGGAATTGCCCGTTTTGGATTGCCAAACCCCAATTTTATCTGAATATTGTAACCTCGATCAGTTAATTCATTTTTATAATTATTTAAAAATGCTGTGTCACTAGAGGTTTCATAATCTTTAATCTGATTTCCATAAACGAATGCTCCAGGAGTTTCAACAACATGAATAAGGGTATATTTAGCCATTTTTCCTCCAATTTGCAAAGAAGAAGCAATGGTTTTAGAATCTGATGCTGAAAAATCAATTGCTATTGCAATATTTTTATAAGGATGTGATGCTGAAATTTCCGCTATTTTAACAGGTTTAATATGTGGTACCATAATAAATGTTTTTATTGGTAATTTTTTTATAAATGGCCAAATTGTAATGAAAATTAATAATAATATGGCTCCAATAATAATTGGGATTATAAATAACCAAATATATATTGGCGATGATGCTGTTTCAAGCCACCTTTTAACTTCGTCTAAAACAAGTTTGGCATTAAGTACAATTATAATTATTGTAATCAACCAAGCTGCTATGCGCATGAGCGTTTTTATGTGAAATCCTTGCATCAGTTTTCTATCGCTCACAAAATGAATCAAGGGTATTATGGCAAATCCCAGTTGTAAACTTAGCACTACCTGACTTAATACTAACAATTCACCAACATATTCTTCTCCAAAATAAATAACCGTGATTAATGCTGGGATTATCGCTAATATACGGGTAATTAATCGTCGTACCCAAGGCTGAATACGTAAATTTAAATAACCTTCCATGATGATTTGTCCGGCCAATGTACCGGTAATTGTTGAACTTTGTCCGGCAGCAATTAGTGCCAATGCAAAAAGTATTGGTGCCCATTTGGTTCCCAATAAAGGTTCCAGCAATTTGTGCGCATCCTGAATTTCTGCCACTTCAAACATACCGTTTTTATAAAATACTGCAGCCGCTACAATTAAAATTGCGGCATTTACAAAAAATGCAAGATTTAATGCAATTACAGAATCAATAAAATTGTATTTTAATGCCTGTTTAATTCCATTTTTGGTGCGTTTTATTCTTCTGCTTTGTACTAAAGAAGAATGTAAATACAAATTATGCGGCATTACGGTTGCCCCAATAATTCCAATCGCTATATAAAGCGCGCCGTCACCGGGTAAAGAAGGTATAAAACCATGTAGGATTTCACCCATATCCGGTTTGGCGAAAAACATTTCTAAAAAGAAAGACAATCCAATAATCACAATAAGCCCAATAATAAAAGCTTCCATACGGCGAATTCCTTTGTTTATAAGAAACAATAGTAAAAAACTATCAAAAACGGTGATAGAAACTCCCCAAATCATTGGAATACCAAAAAGAAGCTGCAATCCTATCGCCATTCCTAAAACTTCTGCCAAATCGCAGGCTGCTATTGCAATTTCTGCCAATAGATATAAGATGAAATTCACAACCGGAGGATAAGCTTCTCTGGAAGCTTGTGCTAAATCCATGCCACGCACAATTCCCAAACGTGTTGCCAAGCTTTGCAATAACAACGCCATTAAATTTGACATTAATAAAACCCAAATTAAAGCATAACCAAACTGACTTCCCCCGGCAATATCTGTAGCCCAATTTCCAGGATCCATATAGCCAACACTCACTAAATAAGCCGGACCTAAAAATGCCAGTATTTTTCTCCATGTCGATTTCTTTCCAGAGGTATTTACAGATCCGTGAACTTCTCCCAGAGATTTTCTGTTCTTTTTATCGATCATCTTTTTATTTATAATAGAAGGTATAATTTGGAGGCAGTTTTATGTGACACCATAATCGTATTGTTATTAATCTCAATTTTTAATGAAAGGTCAAATTCTTCTTTTTGTTAAATTTTAATCAGAGTGTTGATACAATTATTATTTTTATCAAGGAATCATAAAATTATTAGCCACAAATCTACATTAAATAAAATATATTTTTAGGCTTGACTAAATTTTATTTTCAATTTTCTAAAATTAATATTAAATGTACTGAAAAAATAAGTTTTAAACGTTATTTATAATTAGTTAGCTCAATAAACAATTAAAACAAAAAATACCATGTAAATTTGCCATTTATAAATAGGTATGCTTGAAACGTTAAACAGGTTTTTCAAAAGTTTAGATTTTCTAAAGGGAATTGTATTGGCTGTGGCCATATTGATTCCTGTTTTTTTAAGCAAGTTTATTTTTGGGGATATTCATCTTGGTTTTAGCATTGCGCTTGGCGTATTGTTTTGTTCGCCAACTGATGTTCCGGGAAGTTACAAACACGTGTTCTTCGGTATTTTAATTGCTATATTTTTATCGTTTGGTTTAACATTGCTCTTTGGTTCAATAGCTAATATTTTATGGTTATTACTGCCTTTATTAGGTATTTTTGTGTTTTTGGTCTCTTATCTTTCAGTCTTTGGTTTTAGGGCGTCACTAATTTCATTTGTGGGATTATTATCCATAGTTTTAAGTTTTATCCATGATTATTCCCATGTTAGTTTAATGTTACATGCCACATTAATTGCACTGGGAGGATTCTGGTATTTATCGCTAACTTATTTAAAATTACTTCTTTTTCCAAAAATTCAAGTCGATCAATTATTTGTTAAAACCATTGAAAAAACGGCTGAATATTTAAAAGTTCGAGGCGAATTGTTAGTCAGTTCAGCTAATAGAGATCAATTGCATCATAAATTATTTGAGCTTCAAACTAAAATAAATGAACTTCATGAAACGCTCAGGGAAATCATTTTAACACACAACGATAAATCAAGATTTTCTAACAGAACCAGAAGGCATCATTTAATTCTTACTGAATTGATTGATATTTTGGAACTTGCCGTAGCAAATCCGGTATATTATGATAAGTTTGATGAGGTTTTTAAAAATCACAAAGAAATAATTGAAGAATTTAAAATTCTTGTTTTTGAAATTGCAAATCAATTGGAGCACATTTCAAAAGTGATTCGAAAAGAAGAAAAGCTGCAAGCGAACACCAAAATTCCAGATATTTTAAAAAATATCGACGAGCATATCAACCACTACCGCATTTCAGTTGGTCTGCCAAAAGCCAGAGTTGGCGCCATAATGCTGTTAAACTTAAAAAATTACCAAGAAAAGCAAGCTCAAAACGTAATTGCAATAGAACGGGTACTTAATAATTACAGAAAAAACGATGAAATTTTAAGTTCGAGAGAAGCCAAAAGGTTTATTACGCCCCAAGATTACGATTTCAAAAAGTTAACAGAAAATTTCAATTTCAATTCTCCAATATTCAAACATTCCCTAAGGTTGGCAATTGTTGTTTTGGTTGGTTTTGCCATTGGTAAATCTTTTTATATGCAAAATCCCTATTGGATATTGCTAACCATTATTATCATTCTGCGCCCAAGTTTTGGCTTAACCAAATCAAGATCAATTAACAGGGTTGTTGGCACATTGATAGGTGCCGCAATTGCAACCGCCATTATATTAATTACCCAAAATACAGTTGTTTATGGTGTTATAGCTGTAATTTCCTTGCCTTTGGCCTATTCTTTAGTGCAATTAAATTATAGAAATGCCGCTATTTTTATCACTTTAAACGTCATTTTTGTGTACGCTTTGTTTGGACACAATATCTTATCTGTTGTTCAGTTTAGAATTGTTGATACTTTAATCGGCGCCTCATTGGCATTTGCTTCAAATTATATTTTATGGCCAACTTGGCAATTTCAAAATATTACTGAAAGTTTTAATAAAGCAATATCCTCCAATCAAAATTTTTTAAAGCAAATTGCTGTTTTTTATGAAGAAAAGGGCGAAGTTTCCACAGTTTATAAGCTGGCAAGAAAAGAAGCGTTTTTAAATATAGGCGATTTGAATGCTGCATATCAACGGATGAGCCAGGATCCTAAATCCAAGCAAATAGAGCTCTCCACAATTTATGACATTGTTGTTTTTAACAATACATTTTTGTCGTCTTTAACCGCTTTGGGGACTTTTATTAGAATTAACAAAACGTCAGAGGTACCCGCCGAATTCAATATTTATGTTGAAAATATCTGCTCAAACCTCGACTTGACCAAGCAATTACTGGGAAAAAGTATTGATATTACAACAATAAATTCCTCAAATATCGAAGATGCAGAAAATTTATATCAAACTTTTTTTGACAATCTCTCAAAAAAACGCGACCAAGAAATAGCCTTAGGCAAGGAGCATTCTATGACCACCCGAGTTCAGCTAAGAGAAACTTTATTGGTTTCAGAACAGTTGAAATGGCTGTATAAATTGTCGGAAAACTTAATCACTTCAGCAAAAAAATACAATCCAACCGTTTAGAATCATAATATAAATTTGGGCGTTACCCGCCAGCTGGCGGGTCGCGCTTTCCGCTACAATCTTTTTAGCGGTAAAAAAACCGCCAAAAAGTATTTCCACTTCAATCGCTAACGCAAATTAAATTTCAAATTTAGATTTATGAAATACAATTTATTTAAACTTTTCAACTTTCAACTTTGGAGTACCTAAAGTTGTTTTGAGTATTGGTTGTTTTGAGTTTGAATTTTAACTTCAAATATTTAACTTCTAATATTTAATATCTAACTTCTAATATCTAACTACTTTTAACTCTCAAAAAACGTACGGACAGATCGCGCCCTTTGTACGGACAGGTCGCGACCTGTCCCTACTTCACTCTCACACCACCAACATAAGTTTCATCAACATTTATGGTTGGAATTTTGTCCGCTTCAATTTCCATAATATCTTTATTGAGTATTATAAAATCTGCCATTTTTCCGACTTCAATACTTCCTTTTTCATTTTCTTCAAAATTAGCATAAGCTGCCCAAATGGTCATTCCTTTTAAAGTTTCTTCACGCGTTAGCGCATTTTCCATTTGAAAACCATTTTCGGGATAATTATTCAAATCTTTGCGGGCAACAGCCGCGTAAAAAGTCAAAATAGGATTTACATTTTCAATGGGAAAATCTGTTCCTAAGGCTATTTTGCCATAGGTATTCAACAAATCTTTATAGGCATAAGCGCCTTTCATTCGTTCGGCACCAATCCTGTCTTGTGCCCAATACATATCAGAAGTGGCATGTGTAGGTTGTACGGAAGGTAAAATATTTTCGAAATAATTAAAATCTGCTGAATCAATAATTTGCGCATGTTCTATTCTCCAACGGCGGTCCTTTTTCCCTTTTAAAACTTCTTTATAAGTTTTTAGCATCACATAATTTGCGGAATCACCAATGGCGTGCGTATTCATTTGAAAGTTTGATGCTGCAATTTTTTCGGCATATTCATGAATTTTTTCTAAAGGCGTTACCAAAGCACCAAAATGATTATGCTGGTCGCTATATGGTTTTTTCATGGCTGCGCCGCGTGAACCCAAAGCACCGTCTGCATAAACTTTAAAGGAACGCACATTTAAACGATCGGTTTTAACAATGCCTTTTTTGATATAATAGCCAATGTTTTTATCACTTGCCGAAACCATGGCATAAATTCTCATTTTTAAGGTTCCTGCTTGCTGTAAACTATCTATTAACTCAATAATTTCTCGTGAAAGTCCAGCGTCATCAACGGTTGTCAATCCCAAATCAAAACAAATTTTTTCCGCATCTTTCAATGCTTCTATATCTTCTTTTTTAGAATGTTCAGGAATTTTATCTTCAATTAATTCCATGGGCATATCGATAAATATACCGGTTAATTTTCCGTTTTTCTGAAGTATTTCTCCTCCCGAAAAAGGTGTTTTTACTGTAACACCAGCTAAATCTATGGCAGCTTGATTAGCCAATAACGCGTGACCATCAATTCTTCTAATTGCAATGGGTGTTGTTGGAAATAATTCATCTAATTTTTCTTTTGTTGGATATTCTTTTACCTCCCAATCATTTTGATCCCAACCACGACCGGTGATATAAGCAACATTATTTTCCTTTTGAAAAGCAACAATCCGTGCTACAACTTCATCAAAACTTTTGGTATTGGTTAAATCTACTTTTTGCTGTTGTAATCCCAAGCCAAAAAAATGACAGTGTGCATCGATAAGTCCGGGAACTATGGTTTTTCCTTTTGCATCATTTATGTATGTTGCAGCATATTTATTTTGGATTTCCATGGAGGTTCCCACTGCAACAATTTTACCATCTTTTATGGCAAATGCTTCCGCTTTGTCAAAATGAGCATTTACGGTATAAATATTGGCATTGATGACAATCGTGTCCACTTTTTCTTTCGTTTTACATGAAATTCCTGTAATTAGCAAGAGCAGTAAAATTATTTTTTTCATTTTAAAGTTATTCTAAATAGTTATCCAATAAATAAACCAAAGATGCCATTGACGCCGCTCCAAGTTCAAGTTCACGTTTATTTACCTTGTCAAAAGTATCATTTGCTGCGTGATGATATTCAAAATAACGCTGAGAATCAGGTCTGTAACCCACTAAAGAAATGGTTTCAGATCTTAGCGGACCAATATCAGAACCTGCATGTCCTTTATCTACATCATGCAACCCATAAGGTGCCAGCAAAGATTTCCAACTCTTAATCAACTCCATATTTTTACCGTTTGCATCAATTGAAAATCCTCTCGGCGTAAATCCACCAGAATCTGACTCCAAAGCTGCAATATGATTTTCATTATTTTTTTTAGCTTCTTCTGCGTATTTTTTGCCGCCTCTCAATCCGTTTTCTTCATTCATAAATAAAACGACACGAATGGTGTGTTTTGGTTGAATCCCATTTAATTGAAACATTCGCAAAACTTCAATAGACTGTACAACTCCGGCGCCATCATCGTGTGCGCCATCGCCTAAATCCCAAGAATCTAAATGACCGCCAACGGTAATATATTCATCGGGAAATTCACTTCCTGTGATTTCACCGATTACATTAAAAGAAGGGGCGTCCGGCAATGTTTCACAACTTTGTTTAAAGTAAAATTTTAAGGTCGGATTTTCTTTTAATTTCTCACTCAATAAATTTGCTGCTTTTGTACTGATGGCAGCAGTTGGCACTTTTTCATTTTCTGGAATATCTCCATAATGCATCGCACCTGCATGCGGAAAATCATCAATACTGCCTGTCATTGAGCGAACAATTGCGCCCAAAACTCCAAATTTTCCCGTTACTTGTGCACCAGCACCTCTTTGATCAACGCAACCTCCATAAGCTCTAAAAGTTTCAATCAGGGTATCATCAAATGGACGGTTAAAAAAGACGATTTTTCCTCTTAATTTTTCACCCAAAGCTTCTGCTTCTTCTAAACCTTGAACTTCAATAACTTCTCCTGAAATTCCTTTTTCTGGAGTTGCAATTGAACCTCCTAAAGCGCAAATGGCAACATTATATTTTACATTGTTATCGGTGAAATAGGCTTCTTCTTTTTCGCCTCTCACCCAATGAGGAACCATTACGGGCTGCAACCAAATTTTATCAAAACCCAAATCGTTCATTAATTTTTCACCCCACTCAACGGCTTGTTGCGCTTGAGGAGAACCCGACAATCGGCCACCAATATTGTTCGATAAATAATCTAACCATTGGTAAGATTTTCCGTTGCTTAAAGCGGTGTTAAACAGTTGTTTAACAATAATTGAATCGGTTTTGTTTACGGCAGGTTCACTATTTTTGACAGTTTTAATGCTGTTAAAAGAGGAAAATGCAATAAGTAGGATTACTGCAATAAAGAAATGTTTCATTGTTATGTAGTTTTTAAAGTGCCTAAACTACATAAAAAAATTACATTAGTACGTTTTTTACAAGTCGAATTTATAGGTGATACCGCCTAAAATTTGCAAGGTTTGTACCTGATAATTTAAAAATCGGTGGTATTTTTCGCCTAAAGCATTGTTAATTTTTGCAAAAGCGGTGAGCCTATCCGAAAAATTATAACCTCCATTAAGATTCAAATCTATGTATGAATCGTTTGTTACAATGTGTCCATTTTCAGGTAATAAACCGTAAGGAATTACAAAATCATCGGTTTCACCATTGTAAAATAATTTTGCACCTGCAAACCAATTTTTATTTTGATAATCAGCTGAAATAGTTGCAGTTATTGTTGGTAAATTCCAAGCTTCTAACTGTGAATCCATAGTGTAATTTGAATAGTTAACGGTACCTGTAAAATCAAATTCCTTAGAAGCATCTATGGAAATTTCCCCATAAAATCCTAAGGTTTTTATATCGTCATAAACCACTCCAAAAGAGTTTTCGGCTTCATAAGCTTTCTCAACAAGTATAGTTCCGTCGGTTTTAGTTTGGTTTTGAATGAAAAGCGGTTTGTCTTTTTCGTAAGTATGGCTCACATTAAAATTATAGCCAATATTTGAGGCTAATTTTCCTTTGGTTCCTGCATAAGCCCGATATTGCTTGTCGGTTTGAAGTATGGTTAATGTTGGAGAAATAAACGGATTTTCATCAGCGAAATCTTTATAGCTGTTTTGCACCAAATCCCCTGTCACGCCGGCAACAAAAATAAGCACATCATCAATCAATTTAACGGAAGCTGTAACATTTGGATAGGCATAATAATCGGTATTTTTATGTTCTAAATCGTTTACATAAAATAATTTAGCACCTAAATTAATGGCCAAATTTTCCCTAATAATTTCAAAATTAGGATTAAAACCCAAATTTAAAAAACTGTAATTTACATCGGCTCCGTCTGTATAACTTTGTTTGAATCTTCCCGCAATAAGATCTACCAAAAACTCGCCATTTATCTTTTCCTTAGAAATTGGAAATTCCAATTTTGGTTTTACCAACAATCGGATTTCATTGCTGTTATAATCGTCCGAAAAATTTGTAATTTCTGCGGTTGCACCTTGAAAAAAGGAATCTTCAAAACTAATTTTTCCACCAGCATAAACCGTTTTATAGATTTGTTTTTCATCCAAGGACTCAATAAAAGCATTATCAAAAGTGACATTGCTTGGTAAACCATAATAATTTTGGAGTTTGCGCTGAACACCAGTATTTAGTTGCCAGTTATAATCACGGTCAAATTGTTTGTAATAAAGATCAATTTTTGAGTCGGAAAAATTATCGTCTAAAAGCACATCATTTATGCCGCCTTCAGAGGAAAGGTGGTTTAAGAAAATTCCAAAATCGTTATTTTTTTTATCGCCTGTATGAAGAAAACCATCAAAAAAAGCCGTGTTGAAATTACCGTATCCTGCAGAAACATAATTTTCATATACACGTTCTTTTGGCCCTCTTGAAATACTTTGCGCTTTTCCTTTTTGAGGTGCAAAAGTGGAAGCAACCGGAATGGAAAATATGCTGTAACTCACTTTTTCTTTCGCCAAATTTTTTGTTTCATTTTCAACAGAAGGATTTGACCTTATTTTAAAAGCATCTGAAATGGTTGGTGAATACGGCTTTTCAACAGTAATCTCCACAGTTTTTAAAGTGTCTTTTTTTTTGGTTACCTGTGAAAATGAAACACTTGCTATTAAAAGTAAAATTGTTGTTATAACGAGTTTTTGCATTGCTTTTAGGTTGTTTGTTTTTTATCGTTTAATTGTGTAATCGTTTATTTGTTAAAAAGTTAAAAGTTTAAAAGTTTGAAAGTTTGGAAGTTGCTTATTTCCATTAACTTTTTTTCGCTATTCGCTATTCGCTATTCGCTATTCGCTATTCGCTATTCGCTATTTGTTATTTGCCTTTTTACTTCTAATTTTTAACTGAACCTCCCGATATAGGTTGACCGGTTTTAACTAAATTTCAATGTTCTGTTTTTTCATCATTTTTGCGAAAAAAAGCAAAAATGCCGCCAAAACCATATTAATTTTTCTTTTCTACTACAAACATTTTACCCCTCTGGGGTATTTCTTATGAAATAAACTGATATTATATTAAAACTTCCTTTGTTCAAAATGAGCTCCAAACTTCTGATATTTAACCTCTTTTACTTTTACCTATTGCCTATGAACTGAATTTCTAATATTTAACTTCTAATATCTAACTTTTAATATCTAACCTACCTCTAACCTCTAACCTCTAATATTTAACTTCTAATATCTAATATTTAACTTCTAATATTAAACTTTCACCTACTTGCCTAATTCCCAATTGACTCATTGGTTTTTGCCTGTTCCATTTTTATTTTATTGAGCGCTTCGGTTGCTTCTTCAATCACATCGCTAAACTGTGAAAAGTTTTTAATAACGCTTTCTAAAATATAAGTGGCTTGGTAGGCATCTTTTAATTTATAATTGTTATCGGCCATCAGCACCAATCCTTTTGCGCCCCAATATTTATAAGCGGAGTATTCAGCGGCGATTTTTTGAACAATTTCATTTGAAACTCTATAGCTTCCGTCTTTATTTTCAAAATAGGCACTATAATACAAAGCTTCGGCTTTTAACTCACCTGAAGCTATCTTTTCAACCGTTGCATAAGCATTTCTGGCTTTAGTTTCATTGTTGGTTTTAATGGCCGAGCGCGCAATAATGATATGTGCATCCGATTTTACGCGGTCTTCAAGTTTGTTGTTTCGCAACACCAATTCGGCATAATCTTCCGCTTTTTTATAATTTTTATCGGCGTAATATCCTTTCATTAAGTTTGATTGTGCAAAAATAATGTTTTGCGGTAAATTGGCTTCACTTTCCAAGCGCTCTAAAATAGGAATGGCACTTTGCCAATTGTTATTTTCTAAATAAACCAACGACAAACGCGAAAGTGCATCTTCGGTAAATTCATTTTGTGGCTGATTTACGACATATAGATAATTTGAAATCGCTTCGGAGTGTTTGTTTTCTGAAAATAACGATTGTGCCAAATAAAAATTGGCCTGTATGGCATGCAAGCCTTTTGGAAAGCTTCCTAAGTATTTTTTAAAGCTTTCAATCGCTTTTTTATGATTGTTTTGAAGGTACTGTTTTTCGGTAGATTCATAAGTATCATTATCCAATTCAGCATCAGAAACACTGACAAAATCTATTGTTTTTACCCAAGAAGCATATTCGTCAACCCTTCCTAAATCAACATAAATCTGACGTGCATTTTTAACCGCTTGTTTGGCATCAGCTGAATTTGGAAACTGTTGCACAACGGATTTATAAGCAGTAAGCGCCTGGTCATTTTTGTTGGTATTGTAATAAATCAATCCTTTTTTTAGCATTGCTTTGGAAACCAGCGGACTCCTTTTATAGTTCGCAATAAGCTTGTCGTAATTTTCTAAGGCAAGTTCATTTTGATTTTTGTCTAAATAGGAGTTTCCTAAAACATAATAGGCATCATCTTTATAAGTAGATTTTGTTGAGGAATTTAAAAATGCATTCAATGCTGTGATTTTTGCATTTTCGTTACCTGTAAGTCCGTAGCTTATCGCTTTTTGAAATTGCGCATAATCGGCATCAATTCCTTTCATTTCAACGGCTTTACCGTAATATTCTATGGCGTTTTTATAATTACTACTCACAAAATAGCCATCGCCAATTCTTAAATAGGCATCATTTTTTTTAACGGCATCATCGGTATTTTTGGCAATGTATTTTTTAAAAGCTTCATTAGCGTTTCCAAAGTCCTTTTGTTTAAAATAGGCATAACCCAAATTGTAATATAAGTCATTGAATTCAGGAGTTTTTGAAGCTTCTGAATTTGCTGCAAATTTTTGAAAATCAGTTGCGGCTTCCTTATAATTATTTAAAAGATAGTTAGATTCGGCTTTCCAAAAAGTTGCCCTTGCCGTAAAATTGGCATCTACAGGTACAGAAAGTGAATTTTCAAAATTTTCTTTCGCCAAGTCGTAATTTCCATCTGTAAAAAGTTCAGTACCGTAATAAAATGCCACTTTTTGGAATAATGCACGTTCTTTAGCGGTTTTTTTATCCTTCAAATAGCCCAAAGCACCTTTAAAATCTTTTGAAGTAATATAGGCGCTGATAATCAATTGGTTGATTTCATCTCTATTTGCGGAATTTGGGTATAAGTCTATATATTCTTTTAAAACATCAGGAACGCTTTTATAAGGATTCCCAATTTCGTAACTTAATTTGGCGTAATTTAACCAAGCATCTTTCTGAATTTCAGGTTCAAACTGCATTTGTGAAGCATTTCTGAAAGCATTTAAGGCTTCTGGTTTTTTGTCTTGTTTTAAATAACATTCCGCCAAATGATAATAGGCATTTTGCGCCACGGCATTGTTTCCACCAATTATCTTATTAAAATTACTTATCGCATTTTCATAGTCGTTTTGTTTATAATAGGCATATCCCAACAAATAATAATCGGTATTGTTCCATTTTCCGGCTTTACCTTTATAATTTTTTAAATAAGGAATGGCTTCTCCATATTTTTGAAGATTGAAATAGCTTTCACCCACAATTTTTGAAATTTCGGAATGTTCTATGCCTTTTGATTTTGGAAGAAGTGGTAAACCATGCTCAATGGCTTTATCAAACTTTCCCAATTTAAAATTCATATCTGCCAAATAGTAGGAAACATTGGTTTTAAAAGAAGCATTATTTTCCACTTCGCCCAAATAAGTATTTGCAGTTTCATAATCATCCTGATTGTAAGCAATATAGCCGTAATAATATTTAGCTCGCGCACCATATTCAGGAGAATCTAATAAATTTAAAAAATATTGTTTTGCTTTTGGATAGTTTTTGGTTGCAAATAAAGAGTAGGCATAATTAAAATTATAGGTTTCTTCCTGACGTAAGGTTAAACTGTTCGGGTTCACTTTTGCATACCATTTTGCGGAAAATCCATATTTTCCAACTTTAAAATAATAATCTGCAATATCCATTGAAGCGTTGTTGTGTTTGGTGCTGGTTGGATATTTTTCAACAAATTGCTCCATTAATTCATCGGAGTTTGGTTGCTCCAATCTAATGGCACAATTGGCAATATAGTAGTCACAATTGGCTTTTTGTTCCTCCGAATTGTCAAATTCGGTTTTTATGTCAATGAATTTTTCCTGTGCAGCCAAGTATGCTTTGCTTTTGTATAATTCAATGGCGTGGTCATAAGTTGCGAGTGAGTTGGTGTAAATTGACGTTTGTTGTGCTGAAATTGAAAGGGCTGTAAAAAACACAACTAACGGAAGAACAATTTTTCTATAATTCATTTTTATAAAAATTGAAAGTTTTTAACTATTATGTAATAACGCAATTTTTTTTTGAAATTGCCTTACCTAAAAAATTATTTTATGAAAAAGTTATTGCAATAAGTATTCCTATGTTTGGTATTTTGGAATTTAAGCACCAAATTTTTGAAAAAATGACAGGATTATTAATTGTTTTAATGTTGATACTTAACTTTAAAATATTTAGTTTTGTCAAAAACAGCGCTTACGATGCCAGAAGTTATCCTTTCCTTACAAAATGCACAAATATATCAAAGAGAAAACTTGGTTTTATCAAATGTTAATCTGCAAATTAACATAGGTGAATTTGTTTATTTAATTGGAAAAACCGGAAGTGGTAAAAGCAGTTTAATGAAAACCTTGTATGGTGATTTACCTTTGGAAGAGGGAGAAGGAAGTATTGTTGGCTTTAATTTAAAAACTTTAAAAGAAGTTGAAATACCTTTTCTTCGCCGAAAACTTGGAATTGTATTTCAAGATTTCAAACTTTTGAACGATCGAAGTGTTTTTAAAAATTTATTATTTGTGTTGAAAGCAACCGGATGGAAAGATGAAGTGAAAATGAAAGAGAAAATTAATGAAGTGTTGTTAAAAGTTGGTATGGAAACCAAAGGTTTTAAAATGCCTTATTTACTATCTGGCGGTGAACAGCAAAGAATTGCCATTGCCAGAGCATTGTTAAATGACCCTGACTTAATTTTAGCCGATGAGCCCACAGGAAATTTAGATCCAGCAACTTCGGTTGATGTTTTACATGTGCTAAAAGATATTCACGACAGCGGAAAAACCATATTGATGGGAACTCATGATTATGCACTTATTTTAAAATTTCCCTATAAAACCATCAAATGTGAAGGTGGCGAATTGTTTGAAGTGGTACAGCATAAAAACACCCATTAAAACGATTTTAATCTAAATAATTCTCCGAAGTCTTTGTCTTGGGAATAGTCGGTTTCAAGAAATTTTTTATTTTTTCGGCTGCTTAACTTATACTACAGCCACTTTTCTTTTATATGTCAAATAATAAATATTTGCCATTAAAATAAATCCGTTTGTAATAATAATAGGATAAGAAGTGTGTAGCATTATTCCGTAAACAACAAAAAGCACAGCACCTAAAGAATTAATTACTCTAAGGGTATTAATATTTTTCATCATAAATGAAATAATCAGGGCTAACGAGGCGGCGTACCCAACCCATTCTGTAATTGTAATTCCTAAAAACATAGTTTGTATTTATTTGAGCTGGCAAATATACATATAAAATTTAATAGGAAACGCTATAAAAAAAGAAACCTCACTCAAGGAGAGTGAGGAAAATTGCTATGAAAAAGATGGTAAGCTATGAAACTTACCGTGTCAAAGATACAAAAGAAATTAGATAAGAAAAAATAAATATGTTAAAATTTTGCAAATGTTTTCAAATTATTTTTTTTTCGCAAAAAGTTATTTAATTATTTTTAATTTAACTTTCATAAAATAAGAAGATTGGTTCTTAATTTCATCAGAATAGGTTAGTTTTTGAGAACTATTTATATTTATTAAAAAATATAAAATGATGCTTTAAAGAAGTAATTCAGCGCCAATTAATCGTTAGAATTTCCAGACGTTTGCGTTGGTGGTTCAGAGAAAAGTTTGAAAACCTTAGGTTTTCATCAGACTAAAAATAAACTTTCTTCCGCTAAATACCTCACGGACTTGCCCCGAGGATTATTTATTAGTCGATTTTAGAAATTAGCCTAATAAATTACAAAGTGTCGCCATCTTTAACATCTATACCCAGTTTTTGGAAGAAATTAATATAGTATTTTTTTATTATTTTTGCGTGGTTTAAGTCTCCTTCAGCCAAAATGGGAAAAGCGTACAATTGTTTTTCTTCCACCTTATTTACTTTAGTAACCTTAGTGCTATTATTGGCCAAATAAATTTTAGAATTAGATCCTCCCTTTTTAAAATTAAGAAGAATGCCTCTTAAACCACCTTTTTTACTCTCTGTATACAAGCTTATACTGTTCACATCCTTTGGATCAATCTCAGTAACTTTTCTGAATTTAAAAGGCGCGGAATAATTTTTATATAATAGTAATTTATTGGTTTGTTGGTTGTAAACAACTGCATTGCTGAAAAGGTTACTTGGAGCACCTGCGTTGTTTTCGATCCAATTGGAGGTTTCGTCAAGCGATTGGGCATAAACAGTGTGACTAAGAACAAAGGTCATCACTAATAATAGGGTTATTTTCATGAGGGGGTTTATTTTTTAATTTATTTAGCAATGTAGTACAAAAAGGGAAATTTCTGAATATTTTTTTAAATTGCCTACAAGTACCACTATTATAAATAACAGAATTATTTATTTTTTATTATCTATGTTGAAAAAATAGTGGAGACGCCGGCTCATTTTTAAGTTAGTTTTTATTATTCAAATATTGTTTGTATGTTGTTGTAAAACAATGTGTTGAATCGTTTTTTTATACCTTGTTATATATTTTTTTAATAATAAGATATAATAAAATTATCAACTATTTTATCAACGCTTAAAAATACAAAAAATTATGAAGCAAACATTTTATTTGAGAAAGCCAAAAGGAGAAAAGGAAACATTGATACTTTTTTCGTGTTATTTTAAAAATGAACAGAAACAATTCGTTTATTCAACAAGAAAAACAATACACCCAAGTCACTGGGATTTTGAAAATAATAATCCTAAGAATAAGGGGAAAAATATTTCCATTGATCAAAAAGAAATTACCAATTCATTAAATAAGTACATTGATGAATTTTATACATTTCAATCCAGATGCGAATTAAGCAAAACTGAATTTTCGTGTGATTTGTTAAAGCGGCATTTTAATCAAGCTTTTGGAATTGTAACAGTAAAGCAAAGTTCGTTTTTTGATGTTTATGAAAAATTTATGGATGAGAAAATTAAACGCAAAGAATGGAAAAAGACAACTGTTAAGAGATATTATAATATAAAAAATATATTATTGGAATTTGAAAAAGTTAACAAGTATAAATTGACCTTTAGTAAAATAAACAATTCGTTTTATACTGAATTTACAGACTTCTGCTATGAATATAAAGACCATTTTACGAGTACATTTAGTAGAAATGTAGGTTTGTTTAAAACATTTATGTATTGGGCTTATAAAAAGGAATTTACGTTTAATAAATCTTTTATGGATTTTGTTAAGCCTCAAAAAGATTTAACAAGACAAGAGGTTTTTTCACTTGAAGATATTAAATATCTAAATTCTTTGGATTGTGGTTCTGAAAGGTTAACTAAAGTCAGAGATGTTTTTATTTTTCAATCTTTAACTGGTCTAAGAGGGGGAGAATTGAAGAGAGTAAATAAAAGAGTTGTATTTGATAATTATTTTGTTCTTAAAGAAGAAAAAGACTCTTCAAAGCCTGATAGGGAAATTCCGTTAATAGCTTTATCCAAAGGAATTCTAATGAAGTATAATTATGAGCTTCCAATTATAACAATTCAAAAGTGTAATGATTACATAAAGAAGGTTGTAGAGGAAGCTGGGTTTACTCATGAAGTTGAGTACACTAGAACAAAAGGAGTAGAACAAGTCACTTTTGTGAAGAAATTTTATGAGCGAATCTCTTCTCATACTGCTCGAAGAACATTTATTACCATCATGCGAAATAATGGAATTGCAGATAAAACCATTATGAGTATTAGTGGCCACAGAGATATTAAATCTTTTAATATTTATCATCAGGTTAATAATACGGATAGAATAGATGCTGTGGAATCTGTATTTGGTGGCATGTAAATTTTAGAAGGAATCTAAAATGTTTAGTAATGTAAACTATATTTGACATAAATACGTATATTTGTAAAATATAGTTTACATTATAATTGAGTTATGGGAAGAAGAAAAGTTATATTGCTACCTAAAGGAAAAAAAATTCTATCTGAATTAGGTGAAAATATCAAGCTAGCAAGACTTAGAAGAAAGCTTAGCTCTGCACAAGTGGCTGAACGTTCAAATATGAGTAGGCCGACTTTATCAGGTATTGAAAAAGGTTCTGAAAGTATTAGTATCGGTTCTTATTTGTTGGTGCTTCAGGTTTTAGGTTTGGAAAAGGATTTATTGAATGTTGCGAAGGATGATGTTTTAGGTAGAAAAATACAAGACGCTAAATTAACTCTCAAAGAGAGAGCTCCTAAAAAATAGGTTATGAGTAAAAGAAATACTAAAAGATCGATTCTTGTTTACGCTGATTGGGAGGAACTTGGAACTCCCCAATTGATGGGAATATTATTTTCAGAATTATTACGAGGTAAAGAATTATTTTCATTTGAATATGAAAAAAGTTGGTTAGATTCTGGAAATGCTCAATTGCTAGATCCAGATTTGCAATTATATTCGGGTTTGCATTTTTTGAATGATGATGTAAAAATGAATTTTGGAATGTTTTTAGATTCTTCTCCTGATCGTTGGGGAAGAATTTTAATGAGAAGGAGGGAAGCTGCAATAGATAGATTAGAAGAAAGAAAAGAGCTGAACTTATTTGAAACAGATTATTTATTAGGTGTATTTGATGCTCATAGAATGGGAGCTCTACGTTTTAAGATAGAGATTGATGGACCATTTTTAAACGATAATAAAAGATTGGCAAGTCCACCTTGGACATCGATTAGAGAGTTAGAACAAATTAGTTTACGATTAGAAGATGAGGATGTTATAGACGATCCAGATTATTTGAAATGGTTAAGTATGTTAGTTGCCCCAGGTTCTTCTTTGGGAGGTGCTAGACCTAAAGCGAGTATTGTTGATGAAAATAATGAATTATGGATTGCTAAATTTCCCAGCAAAAATGATGGTGAAGATATTGGAGCTTGGGAAATGGTGACTTATGAATTAGCTTTGGAATCAGGTATTGAAATGTCAGAATGTAGGGCACAAAAATTTAGTAGTAAATACCACACATTTTTAACGAAAAGATTTGATAGAACTCAAAAAGGAAAAAGAATTCATTTTGCATCAGCAATGACTTTGTTGGGGCATACGGATGGCCAAGATTATTCGGACGGAGTGAGTTATTTAGAATTGGTAGAATTTATATCAAATAATGGGGCGAATGTAGAAGAGGATTTAAAACAACTATGGCGAAGAATTGTATTTAGTATCTGTGTTTCTAATACAGATGACCATTTAAGAAATCACGGTTTTATCTTAACTAATAAAGGTTGGATCCTCTCTCCTGCATATGACATTAATCCAGTAGAAAATGGAACAGGACTAAAATTAAATATTTCTGAAAACGATAATGCCTTGGATTTAGATTTGGCACTTGAAGTTTCAGTCTATTTCAGATTAGAAAAGAAAGAAGCCGTTAACATAATAAATGAAGTGAAAAATGCTGTTAGTAATTGGAGTGTGATAGCAAATAAATTAGGGATATCAAGAGCAGAACAAGAAATAAAAGCCAAATCATTCTCAAGAGTTGATTAAATTCTATTTACACACTTTATAGGATAGTGTCAAAATAAGTTTGAGTAAATTACCGGCAACTATCAACTCAAAACGAAAACCCCTATAAACAAAGGGTTTGTGAAGTGTAATAGTGGAGACGCCGGGAATCGAACCCGGGTCCAAACAAGCAACCAAAATACTTTCTACATGTTTATTTTTCGTTTGGTTTTCGACTTAAAGCTGACCGAAAACAGCCCACTTTAAGCTTAGTTTCTTATTTTCGAAATGCCATCGAAACTTTGGCAAATCTATGTTAACTTTTACGATGCCTCTATATTGACCGCCGCTAACCAAGGCTTTCAAGAGACATTTAGCTTTCACACCTGGTGTGACAAGGCTCATCCTACTGTAATTCGGATTAAGCAGCTAAAGCGTAGTTATCTTCGCCGTTTAAATTTTTGAAATTGAGATTTACGAGTGCTATTTCATTACTCGACATGCTTATACCTTAATTGACCTTGCAGTCAAAACCAGTCGTCCCCAATAATTCAAAGAACTAAATCTTATTTGAGAATGCAAATGTATAAAATTTAATGAAACTTATTGTTTGCTATATTCTTTAATTCATTTTATCTTTACAGCAAAACTTATATCATTTACTTCATGAAAATAGGAATCCTTAAAGAAAGAAAAAGTCCGCCAGATAGAAGAGTTGTATTATCTCCAAAAAAATGTGCTGAACTTTTAAAAACCTATCCGCGGCTTAAAATTAAAGTGGAAAGTTCTGATTCTCGTTTTTTTTCTTCTGAAGATTATAGAAATGAGGGCGTTGAAGTGGTAAATGACATTTCCGATTGTGAGGTTTTATTAGGTGTAAAGGAAGTACCAATTGATAATTTAATTCCGAATAAAAAATATTTTTTCTTTTCTCATACCATCAAAAAACAAATGTACAATCGCAATTTATTAAAAGCGATTTTGAATAAAAATATTGAGTTATATGATCACGAAACGATAGTCGACAGCAATAATATGAGATTGGTGGCCTTTGGAAGATATGCCGGTATTGTTGGGACTTACAATGGTTTTAGAACGTTTGGTCTAAAATTTAATTTATTTAAATTGCCCAAAGCCGAAGTTTTGCACGATCAAAAAATGTTGATTGAAGAATTGCAAAAATTAAAATTGCCTGCAATTAAAGTTGTTTTAACGGGAAAAGGAAGAGTAGGAAACGGTGCAAAAGAAATGTTGGACGGCATGAAAATGCGCGAAGTTTCTGTTGAAGAATTTTTGACCAAAACTTTTGACGAGCCTGTTTATGTGCAAATAGATGTGCTGGATTACAATAAAAGAAAGGATGGTATTCTTAAGGACGAAAATGATTTTTTTAAAAATCCGCAAGACTATCAAAGTGATTTTATGCGTTTTGCCAAAGTGGCAGATTTGTATATTGTAGGTCATTTTTATGGAGTAGGTGCACCTTATATTTTTACAAGAGAAGATGCCAAATCACCAGATTTTAACATTAAAGTAATTGCAGATATTAGTTGTGATGTTGACGGACCCGTAGCTTCTACCATTCGTTCTTCAACAATTGAAGATCCTATTTATGGATACAATCCGAAAACAGAACAAGAAGTAAATTTCTTAGATAAAGATGCTATTGCCGTAATGGCAGTTGATAATTTGCCTTGTGAATTGCCAAAAGATGCTTCGGAAGGTTTTGGGGAAAGTTTTGCAAAACATGTGATTCCGGCTTTTCTTAATAACGATAAAGATGGTGTGCTGCAAAGGGCTAAAATGACTGAAAACGGGAAACTTACCGAACGTTTCAGCTATTTGCAAGATTTTGTGGATGGAAAATAATCAACAACATTTACTGGAACAATTGGCAAATACAAAAATGCCCTTCGGAAAATATAAAGGAAAATATTTAATTGATTTGCCTGAATTTTATTTGGTGTGGTATCGCAATAAAGGTTTCCCAAAAAATAAACTAGGAGAAATGATGCATTTGGTTTATGAAATTCAATTAAACGGGCTGGAAGATTTGGTTAGAAGGTTGAAAGTTTAAATTGAATATAGAGAAAAGATAAAAGACCAGATAAAAAAGACAATTGAAAAAGTAAAATAGAAATTATCTTTTGCAAAAAAATAAAATATACCATAAATAATATGGTAAGCTCTAAAGTAAATTCCCCACAAATAAAAAGTCAAATTAGGAAATAATAGCGTTAAAATTTATAGGATTCTGCTTAGCGAGAAGCTGTGACTTTTTTGTTCAATCTTTCATAAATTCCAGCAAAAAACAATACTACAAAAATAAAGCTGTTAAAAAATGATAACTTTTCAACAATGGAATGTTATTAACTAAATAGGATTTAACATAAAATGAGTTTGAATATTCAATATTTTTATAGCTCAATTTTCAACGAACTTAAACCTACTTTAAAATGACAGAAGAATTAGTATTCCCAAAAACTTTCACCTATAATGATTTGTTAAAGAGTACGTTAGCGTATTTTAAAGGTGATGAGCTTGCAGCGACCACGTGGATGAATAAGTACGCAATGAAAACCAAAAACGGTGAATTTCTTGAATTGACTCCCACTGATATGCACCAACGAATGGCTGTTGAATTTGCAAAAATTGAAAAGAAATATCAGAAAGGAGAAAAGACAGGAGAAGGACTTTCAGATTACGGAAAAAAGCGAGAATTTTTGTCGGAAAAAGCTATTTTTAATCTATTTAAAGATTTCAAATACATCATTCCGCAGGGAAGCGTAATGTCTTCTTTGGGAAATAATAATGTAATTGCCTCCTTGTCGAATTGTGTGGTTGTTCCTCCTGTTTATGATTCTTATGGAGGTATTTTTTATACGGATCAACAGTTGGCGCAATTGTTTAAAAGACGATGTGGAGTTGGTGTGGATTTGTCGAATTTAAGACCTGGTGGGGCTCAAGTTTCCAATGCAGCGGGAACCACCACTGGAGCGGTTTCTTTTATGAACCGATTTTCAAATACCACAAGGGAAGTTGCCCAAAATGGACGAAGAGGAGCGTTAATGCTAACGATGGATATTGCACATCCTGATATTGAGGATTTTGTAACCATAAAACAAGATTTAACAAAGGTAACCGGCGCCAATATTTCCATTAGGTTATCCGATGAATTTATGATTGCAGTTGTAAATGATGACGATTTTACACTAAGATGGCCAATAGACAGCAAAACGCCAACCTATAAAAAAGTAATTAAAGCAAGATCACTTTGGGATACCATTATAAAATGTGCTCACAATACGGCTGAACCTGGTCTAATATTTTGGGATCGCCAACATTATTATTCAACTTCTTCTATTTATCCCGGATTTAAAAATAGTTCCACAAATCCGTGTTCGGAAATTGCTATGCAAGGCGGTGACAGTTGCAGGCTAATCGCCATTAATTTATACAGTTTTGTTGAAAACCCTTTTACTGAAAAAGCTTCATTTGATTTTAAAAAATTCTATGAAGTTGTTTATGAATCTCAACGATTGATGGATGATTTGGTTGATTTGGAATTGGAAGCCGTTGATAAAATTTTCAACAAAATAATGCACGATAAAGAACCTAATGAAATTAAACAGGTTGAAATAGATACATGGAAATTGTTGTTTAAAACAGGTAAAAAGGGCAGAAGAACAGGATTAGGATTTACTGCTTTGGCCGACGCTATGGCTGCAATGGGTAAAAAATTCGATACCGATGAAGCAATTGCAGTTGTTGATGAGATTATGAAAACCAAATTGAGAGGCGAATTCGACAGCAGTATCGATATGGCAATAACTCGAGGTAAATTTGAAGCATTCAGCCCTGTAATAGAAAAATTTTCGGAGTTTGTTCAAATGATGGAAAAGGAATTTCCTGACGTTTATAAACGGATGATGAAATATGGAAGAAGAAATATTTCCATTAGTACCGTTGCACCAACAGGAAGTTTAAGTATGTTGGCACAAACTTCTTCAGGTATTGAACCTGTGTATTTATTGTCGTACAAACGAAGAAGAAAAGTAAATCAGGATGATACAAACGCTAAAATTGCCTATGTTGATGATATGGGAGATGCTTTTGAAGAATTTGAAGTTTATCATCCCAAATTAAAACAATGGATGGATGTTACTGGCAAAACCAATATTGATGAGAGTCCGTATAAAGGCTCAACTGCCCCAGAAATTGACTGGAAAAAGCGTATAGAAATGCAGGCTTTGGTTCAAAAATATACCACACACTCCATAAGTTCAACCATTAATTTAGCTTCAGATGTTCCTGTCGATTTGGTTGGGGATATCTATATTGAATCTTGGAGAAAAGGGTTAAAAGGAATCACCGTTTATAGAGATGGTTCAAGAAGCGGAATTTTAATCGCTAATGATAATAAAAAAATTGAGAAAAAAAGTGACTGCTATGCAGAAACGGTTTTCCCGAAACGCCCTAAAAAAATTAAAGCAAAAGTAGTTCGCTTCCAAAACGATTATGAGAAATGGGTTGCGGTTGTTGGTTTAATAGATGGTAGGCCGTATGAAATATTTACCGGAAAAATTGAAGATGCTTTTCTTTTACCTCCTTCACTGGAAGAAGGCTGGGTAATCAAAAACAGAGATAAAAATGGGGAATCCCGTTACGATTTTCAATTTTTGGATAAAGATGGCTATAAAGTAACTTTTGAAGGGCTTTCACGTACTTTTGATAAAGAATATTGGAATTATGCCAAATTAATTTCCGGAGTATTGCGTCATGGAATGCCAATCCAATATGCGGTAGATTTAATTAATAATTTAAATATGTACGACGATAATATAAATACTTGGAAAAACGGTATTGCGCGTGCATTGAAACAATTTGTGCAGGATGGCACGCAGGCAGCCGATAAAAAATGCCCGGAATGTGGTGATTCAGACGGATTAATTTATGAAGAAGGTTGTTTGAAATGTAAAAATTGTGGTCATACCAAATGCGGATAGCAATATATTGAAATACTAAAAAAGCGACAAAAATTTTAAAATTTTTGTCGCTTTTTAGTTATAGTTCTTGGCAGATTGCTTTGGATATCGCCTTCTCTCAGAAACGTGTCTTTGCGAATGGAACACAGTGAAATGAAGCAATCTGTTCTGGTATAGTTTTGTGGTCTCTTTTTACTTTTAACTTTCTCCTTATACTTTCTCCTTTATACTTTTGCCTTTATACTTTTGCCTTTATACTTTTTCCGTCTCACAACATTTATCCTGAGCGTAGCCGAAGGGCACTACATAAAACTAAAACCTATTTATCGTTTTTCTAATAGCAACCAAATGATTCAATAGATTTTCTAAATATTTCATATCCAACATATTGGCACCATCACTTTTGGCATTTGCTGGGTCAAAATGGGTTTCTAAAAACAAACCATCAACCCCAACAGCAACACCAGCTCTGGCAATAGTTTCGATTAATTCAGGTCTTCCACCAGTAACACCGCTGCTTTGATTAGGTTGTTGTAAAGAATGTGTAATGTCTAAAATAGTGGGTGCAAATTGTTGCATTTCAGGAATTCCTCTAAAATCAACAATCATATCCTGGTAACCGAACATGGTGCCTCTATCAGTAATCAGGACTTTTTCGTTTCCGCTGTCTTTTACTTTTTGTACCGCGTGCTTCATCGCAGCCGGACTCATAAATTGTCCTTTTTTTAAGTTTACCACTTTTCCTGTATTCGCTGCAGCCACTACCAAATCGGTTTGGCGCACCAAAAATGCAGGTATTTGCAAAACATCAACATATTCAGCGGCTTTTGCAGCATCTGAAACTTCATGAATATCTGTAACTGTTGGAATGTTAAAAGTTTCAGATACTTTTTTAAGAATTTTTAAGGCTTTTTCATCTCCAATTCCAGTAAAACTATCAATTCTTGATCGGTTTGCTTTTTTAAAACTTCCCTTGAAAATAAATGGTATTTCCAGTTTATCGGTTACTTTTAAAATATGTTCAGCAATTCTCAAAGCCATTTCTTCGCCTTCAATAGCGCAAGGTCCAGCCAATAAAAAGAAATTGCCGCTATTGGTGTGTTTTATGTTTGGAATGAGATTTAAATCCATAATATTTAATTTTTTTCAAAGATACTATTTTATATAGCTGGTTAAATCAGAATTATTCTTAATTTTATAGGAAGTATTTATGGATATTTTAAAATTTATGGGTATGAAATATTTTAAATTTTTGTTGGTATTTGTTTTTGTAAGTTGTGCCAGCCCAAGAACAGTTTATGATTATGATAATCAGGCTAATTTTAATCAATATAAAACTTTTTCTTTTTTTGATGATATTAAGCTTCCCGTAAATGAGTTAGAGGCAAAGCGGATTCTTACTCAATTGGAAAATGTAATGGTAGGAAAAGGCATGGCATATAATGAAAATCCTGATATTTTTGTCGATGTTCAATTAAACCAGTTTGAAGCACAAAGAAATTCTATTGGCGTTGGTTTTGGCAGTTTCGGAAGTCATTCCGGCATAAGTCTTGGCGGTCAAATACCAATTAATAGCAACACTTTAACCAAACAATTTACCATTGATTTTGTTGATGCAAAAAATA
>JBAZGP010000011.1:0-26160 GCA_041652835.1 Lutibacter sp.
CACGCATTTCAGGTATTGCGGAAAGCAAAGCCACTACCCGATTTTATTTTTATTGACATCAACATGCCACTGAACGGACTGGATTGTTTGGAGAAATTAAAAGAAGATGAGCTACTGAAAAGTATTCCTGTAATTATTTACACCACCTCCAAATATCAAGAGAATAGTGATTATACCCGCGAACTTGGCGCATCATATTTTATCACCAAGCCAATAGATATAAAGAAACTTCCCCAGCTCATCATTTTAGCCATGGAAAAGGCAAAGCAAAACATACATCATCAATAATTATTTTTCGTAGTAATGGCTGTATCAAAAAAAAATAAGACCCAACCGCCTGCCACCATGCAGAATTTTCCTATCATAGGAATTGGAGCATCAGCAGGAGGGCTTGATGCCTTCAAGCGATTGCTGGCAGCCATACCGGAAAATTCTGGAATGGCGTATGTATTGGTGCAGCATCTTGACCCGTCACACGAAAGTTTTTTGCCGGAAATTTTACAACGTGTAACAAAAATTCCTGTACATGAGATTACCGAAGACATTCATCTTGCGCCCAACAATATCTACATTATTCCTTCCAACAAAATTTTAACATCAACCGACGGGGTGCTTCAGCTTTCTCCCCGGGACAAGAAAACCCTTAATCTCACTATTGATGTTTTTTTTACCTCGATAGCCGATGTCCATAAAGAGTTTGCAGTGGGAATTGTGCTTTCAGGGGCGGGCAGTGACGGCACCCTTGGATTAAAAGCCATCAAGGAACATGGTGGCATCAGCATTGCTCAAGACACCGAATCGGCAGCATACAACAGTATGCCGCAAAGTGCAGTGAATGCAGGAGTGGTCGATTTTATTTTAGCTCCAGAAAAGATTCCAGAACAGCTATTAAAAATCAACAGCACATACAAAACAAGTCATATTTTTAAAGAGGAGGAACATTTTCCAAAAAATGATGAAGAAATTTTCAAACAAATTCTTTTGTTGCTTTACCATCGAAGCGGAGTTGATTTTTCTTTCTACAAGCGTCCGACTTTTCACAGGCGCATTGCACGGAGAATTGCAATTGTAAACAAGAATAATCTTCCTGAATACTTAAAATTTTTGCGCATTAATGATGCAGAACAAGATGCGCTCTTTCAGGATGTTCTTATTCCTGTTACTTCTTTTTTTCGCGATCCGAAAACTTTTCAAAATTTAAGTGATACCGTTTTTCCCGCCCTGTTTAAAGATAAAACTGCCGGCGAACCCATTCGCGTTTGGATTGCGGGATGCTCCACAGGCGAAGAAGCATTTTCTATTGCCATTTCCCTCATAGAATTTTTAGGGGAAAAATCAACGGACACAAAAATTCAAATTTTCGCAAGTGATATTTCCGAAAAAGCAATCAGGAAAGCACGCGCGGCAATATATACCAAAGCTGACGTAGAGCATATTTCTGACATCCAACTCAAAAAATATTTTATAAAAACCAATGGCAGCTATGAGTTGAGAAAACTTATTCGTGATATGTGTGTGTTCGCTCCTCACAATTTTTTAAAGGACCCGCCATTTGCAAAAATGGATTTAATCAGTTGTCGCAATGTGCTTATCTACATGGATACTTTTTTGCAGAAAAAAGCCTTAACCACTTTTCATTACGCGCTAAAAGAAAAAGGATTTCTTTTGCTGGGAAAATCCGAAACCATTGGAGCATCCTCCGATTTATTTTCACATTTTGTGATGAATGATAAAATTTATTCGCGCAAACCCGTGCCAGGCAGATTCATGCATGTGGCCACCGAACGCAAAGAAGAGTCGTTGGTTACAGAAGAGAAAACCGTAACCAGACAAGAAACTGTTCACACCGATTTCCGAAAAAGTGCAGAACAGATCATGATTTTAAAGTCTCCTGTAAGTGTGGTAGTGAATGAGCAAATGGACATTGTTCACATTCATGGTGACATTTCCCCTTTTCTTCAACAACCACAAGGAAAGCCCACTCACAACCTTATGAAAATGGCGAAAGAAGGTTTGGCGTTTGAATTGCGCAACGCCATTCACAAAGCAAAAGCAGGCGAAGAATCTGTTATCAAAGAAGATATTCCCGTTAAATCGAATGCAGAACAATCTTTGGTTACCATTGAAATTACGCCGATTACCAATACCGTTGATCTTCACTTCTTAATCCAGTTTGAGAAAAAAATAATTTCTGTTGGGAAGATAGAAAAAAAATCTTCTTCGAAAAAAGACAATACCATACAAATCAGAAACAAAGAATTAGAAAAAGAACTTTCACAAACACGGGAAGACATGCGCTCCATTACTGAAGATATGGAAGCCTATAATGAAGAATTGCAAAGCAGCAACGAAGAGATGCAAAGTTTGAACGAAGAATTAGAAACATCCAGAGAAGAACTGCAATCCACCAACGAAGAACTGATCATTGTAAATCAGGAGTTACTTGATAAGCAGGAACAACTTAATGCAGCTCGCTACTATGCCGAAAGCATTGTTACCACCATTCGGGAACCACTTATCGTTCTGGACAAAACACTTCGTATAAAAACTGCCAACGCATCATTCTACAAAGTATTTAATGCAGAAGAACAAGATACAGAAGGAAAATTATTTTATGAAATACAAAATCACCAATGGGATGATGATCTCATGCGCACATTGCTTGAAAAAATTCTTCCAAAAAAAGAACGACTCGCCGACTTTGAAATCATTCTCAAATTTCCTTCCATCGGTAAACGTACTTTGCTGTTGAATGCACTGCAAATTTTAAATGAAAAAAATTTAGAAAACTTAATTCTTCTTGCCATTGAAGATATCACTGAACGGAAAGCAGCAGAACAAAAACTAAAAACATTTTCAGAAGAATTAGAAACACAGGTAATAGAGCGAACTGCTTCACTCAAAAAATCAAATGAAGAACTAAAGCAAACCAACATACAGTTAGACCAGTTTGTCCATGTAGCCAGCCACGATTTGCAAGAGCCGTTACGGAAAATTTTAACGTTTTCCATGCGCTTACAGGATAAACACAAAGATGAGATGAGCACGGAAGTAAAATTCTATCTCAGTAAAATTGAAGATGCATCCAGCCGCATGACAACCCTTATACAAGACTTGCTCAATTATTCGCGACTGCTCCAACACGAAAAATTATTTTCAACAACCGACCTTAACAAAACAGTCAAAAATATTTTAAACGATTTTGAATTACTTATTCTCGAAAAAAAAGCTAAAATAAAAATTGCTCAACTACCAACGGTTGATGTAATTCCATTACAGATGAATCAACTTTTTTACAACCTCATTAGCAACGCACTTAAATTTTCTAAAAAAAATGTGCCACCTGTAATTACCATCACTTCACGAACACTTTCAGAAAAACAAATTGAAAAATATCCCGCCTTCAATCCATCCATGACGTATTACGAAATAATTATTAAAGACAACGGCATCGGCTTTGAACAGCAATACGCGAAACAAATATTCACCATATTTCAGCGTCTTCACGACAAAGAAATCTACATTGGCACGGGAATTGGGTTAGCATTATGCAAAAAGATTATTGAAAACCATCACGGTGAAATTTTTGCAGATGCAAAAGAAAATAAAGGAGCGTCGTTTCATGTGATACTTCCGCTTAAACAACCGCGATAAATAACCCAGCCATAGACGATGGAGAAACATTTTTTTATGATAATAGACGATGATAAAGACGACAGGTTCTTTTTCAAAGAAGCACTAACGGAAATGCTTAGTTCCGTAGAATGTTTGGAAGCAAATAGCGGTATTGAAGCGCTTGAACTATTAAGAAAAGTAGAACAACTTCCAAATTTTATTTTCCTTGATTTAAACATGCGCCACATGGATGGGCGTGAATGTTTGAAGCAATTAAAAAGAGATGATAAACTCAAACATATTCCAGTCATTATATATTCCACCTCTTTTTCCGAAGAAAGTACAAATGAACTATACAAACTTGGAGCATCACGTTTTCTCAATAAGCCAACGGATATGAGTAAACTTCCCGCTCAAATTTATGAAGCCATCAGAGGACCTATAAAACTTTCTCAGTAACACTTACTAAGCCAACATAGTTGCAATCTCCTGCTCACGACACCTTAAACATTCATTCAAACTTGAAACACTTAATCTGAATACATTATGGAAAGATTGAATAAAGTGGCCGAAATAACATTAATCTTTTGGTTAATGAAAATTGTTGCTACAACACTTGGCGAAACATTAGGAGATTATTTGTCAATGACATTGAATCTTGGTTATTTAGCTGGAGTTATAATAACCCTGATTTTCTTTTTAATTGTAATTTCGATTCAATTATTTACCAAAAAATATATTCCTGTTTTTTATTGGTTGGTCATCGTTGCAACAACGACACTTGGTACAGAAATTTCTGATTTTATGGACAGAAGTTTAAATTTGGGCTATACATTGGGTAGTTTGATTTTATTCTCTGGTTTGATTTTGACTTTGCTACTTTGGCACAAAAAGTTTAAGTCTTTAAGCGTTTTCCCAATTTTTGATAAAGACAAAGAAGCGTTTTACTGGATTGCAATCCTATTTTCCAACAGTTTAGGAACTGCTTTTGGGGATTTTTTAAGCGATAATGTTGGATTGACATATCTGCACGGAGCGATGGTTACAGCGGGAATAATTCTTATTGTGATTCTATTACATTATTTGACAAAAGCAAATCAGGTAATCCTGTTTTGGATCGCATTTATTTTTACAAGACCGTTTGGAGCAACATTTGGAGATTTTTTAACCAAACCAATTGCAAAAGGCGGTTTGGATTTAGGAACATTGAATTCTTCGATAATTTCAATAACACTAATGACAATTCTAATAATAATATCGCATAGAAACCTGAATAAGAGAATTGCGAATTAATATGCGCTATAATACCACATTTAGCAAATTGCTTAATTTTTTTTTAGTACTTTTAAAAATAGTAAAAACTATGAAAAATTTCGATTAATAGGAGGCTAAACCAGTAACCAATTAAAAAAATGAAACAAATAATATTGGAATTGGAATATTAATATTCATCGAAGTTTTGATTTTTGAGATATAATTCACCAATAACAAAGTCAAAAGTTATTGGAACTTACTCAAACACAAATTATTCAACTGAACCGTCTTTTAAGGCACAGTTCAGAGGAGTGAAAAATATAGAATTCTTCCGTTACAGATTAACAATAATTTTTGCATAAACACAACAATGAGTCTTGATCCAGACTATTTCATAAAAATCTAATTTAACCGTACATAAATCGTACATAATCTAAAATCAAAAAACCTTAACTTTCTCATTATAAGATTGTTAAGGTTTTAATTTGCTTTATTAAGCGGTCTGGACGGGACTTGAATATATCTTTTTACACAACTTTACACACCCTTATAAAACCTATTAAAGCCCTTTAATTTAATACAAAATGCTTATTATATTATACTTGTGGAAAATTTAAAATAATTGAAAATAATTAAACGAGCATTAAATTTTGTTTAGTAAGCGTTTAGTAAATTAAAATATTTGATTATATTTGAACGTTCAAATACTTTAAAAATGGCAACAATCAAATTTTTACTTCAAAGCAAGTCGAATAATGCACCGATATACTTAAGACTTTCAATAAGTAGGGGTAATATTTTTTACCGCAGAACTGGATTACATATAAATCCAAAAGACTGGGGAGAAAAAGGATTGCCAAAAAATAAGAATACTACATCAGAAAACAAAGACATCACAACTGATTTAAAAAAATTAGATGCTGAAATCTTAAAGAATTTCAATAATGATAATAGTAAAGGCATTACAATTGATGGCGATTGGCTACAAAATAAAATTGACATTCATTTCAAAAGAATTTCAGATACTACACAAAGTGAATTAGTAACCGAAGCAATTCAAAATATTATTGATAATGCGTATTTAAGAGATAACGGCAAGGGCGGAATAGGTTTGAGTCAATGCAGAATAAACGCCTATAACAGACTTTTAGAACTCTTTAATATGTTTCAGGGCAAAAGCCAATACAAGGTTAAAGAACTTAATAAAAAAGCATTTGAGGACTTTAAAAAATGGTTATTAGATAAAAAAAACTATTCGCACACCTACGCATTTAAAAAACTATCCGATTTAAAAGGAGTATGCAAAGATGCAAGGGCAAACGGAACAGAAACCTCCACAGAATTAACAGACATTAAAACCCGACAACTTACAGCCTATGACGAGGATATGGACGTTATATTTTTAACAATTGAAGAGATTGAAAAAATTGAAAAAGCAACACTATTAAAAGATGCACACAAAAACGCTCGTAAATGGCTTATTTTAGCCTGCTTTACTGGACAGCGTGGAGGTGATTTAATCAAAATAACTGAAAACAATTTCAAGAAAACTAAAAACAAAGAATGTATTGAATTAACGCAACAAAAAACAAATACAAAAGTTGAAATTCCAATACTTCCAAAAGTTAGAGAAATACTTAAAAGCGGTTTACCTTATAAAGTTTCTACACAAAACTTAAATAAGTACTTTAAAGAGATTGGAGAAATTGCGGGAATTAACACCCCAACAATGGGACGTATTATTGAAGCAAATGAAGACCCGAAAATTAAAAAGAAAAGAGGGGTTAAAAAAATGCGCCCTAAATACGATTACATAAGCACCCATATTGGAAGAAGAAGTTTCGCCTCAAATCATTACAGAAAACTCCCAACCCCTATAATAATGAAAGTAACAGGACATTCAAAAGAGAGTACCTTTTTAACCTATATAAACCAGTCAGACGACAGTCATATAGACGCATTTTTAGAATATTACAAAAGAGAAGAACAAAAAGAGAAAAAAGAAAGTAATCTAACAATAGTAAAAAAAGCAAATTAATAATTAAAATTAAAAACGTTATGTATTTAAAAATCGGAACAACAGAAGACAGATTTAAATTAGTTTCTAATGTATTAGAAATTATAGACAACACACAAAAGGCTAATGAATTATATAAGTTAGCACATTCACCAATTGAAATAGATTTTAGTATCTTTTATGAAGTTATACAGTCTATTTATAATGACAAGCCTTTTAACGATGAGCAACTATTACAATGTTATAGTGTACTTGATGAATTAGGAATATTTCACGAAACAATATCATTATTTAGTGATAACGTAGAGGTAATTTTACCAACTGAGGTTAGTCTTTTATTATTTGGGTTAAATTCAGAAATTCAAAGACAATTTACAACAAAAGAAATGTTAGAACTGGAAAGCATAATTTCAGATAATATGTATACTCTTTCATTTGAAAATCAAAATTTAATTGGGAGAATTGATAAGGTTAAAAGTAACCTGAAAATATTAGCAGCCGCATAAGAATAACAATTCAAACCCTCCTAATTAATTTTAAGAGGGTTTTGTATATTTACATTACAAAGGCAACGCAAAAAATTTGTTCAAAATGAAACCATTCAATTTAGACACTTCATATACTGCATACTCAAATTATGAGGTGTTTTTATTAATCAAAGGAATACTCTCAAAAAAATTTAACGAATTTGAAACTTCCTATATTAGACTATTATCCATAAGTCATTTAATGCTGTATATAACTAATGACAGTCTTTTAAATTCAACCATTAGACTTTTAAAAGAATGTGATTTACTTAATAGTGAAAAAGATTTTGAAAAACCCTTATATAATATACTTTCAAATGTTATTTATAACGAACAGGATTGTACAAGAATAAGAGCATTTACTTATTCATCTATGTTTGAATATGAATTAAAGATAAAAGCACATAAAGGTTTATACATTAAGAATCTTCCTAAACTAGACCTTAGTGTTAATAGTAGAAATTTTAAAAATAACATAAACGAAATAGATAAATTATTGAAGAAAGAATCAATTAATTATGTTGCAAATGAAGTCACTGGTAAATTAGAAAATATAAAGCAAAAAGAAGAGTTTAAAAAACTAATTGAATCAATGGATAATGTTGATTATCAAAATGATACTAAATTTTTTAAAAAGGATATTAAACATTTAAAAATATTGAAAGATAATATACTGTCAAATGAGAATGGAATTGAAAAAAATATAAAACATCATTTTTACTGTCAAATAGGGGCTTTATTTGCACAGGGTTTTATTTTTATGGAATCAAAAAATAATTATATGTATAAAAACAAAAGTTTTACCGATATAACAGCCCTTACAAAATATATCCAAAATGATGTATTACAAAATAAAAAATCAGTACGGCAATACATTCAGAATACAATAAATGGAAATGGTATAAAAAACTTTTATAAGTCTAAAATAATGATGGGTAAAATTATAAATTATTGTAACGAAAACAATTTAAAAGTAACCCATACGTTTCAAGATAAATTCAATAAAATAAACGATTTGTATAACATTTAAACAAACCATACAATGACCAATTATCAAAAAATTAAACTGATTATTATTACTTGTTTTAGCTCTTTACTATTATTGATATTTTATAACAATTCAAATTATAGCAGATATGTTTTTAATGAAAGTAGTACTTTAGTTTTAGACCGTAAAACTGGAACAGTATATTTTCCTAATATGCAATCCTATTCAAAATTATCTGAATTTAAAAAACGAACAAAAGATTAGTAAAACAAGTTATGGTATAAAGAAATATTAATTATAAAATTTCATCATTGAAATTGGAATAACGATTTTAGTAATTTATTCAGATTTTAGCTATATACTCAATGTCGAAATAGTCTTTTTGCTTATTTACTCATACATAAACAAAACAAGGTTTAACAATTCATAAACAAACACATAACCATTAATGGTTTAAATTATTTACAAACGAGCCGAAGGCACGTATTAAAATCATTTTCTATTTATATAGTTTTACCTAAGAATTTAAAAAGTTCTTTATATGAGTATGTGTGAGAGGTTAGTAATGTATATAAGGGATTGAGGTAAAAAGAAAACTAAAAACTTTATGACCAGGGGGTTAAATATTTCTTTGGTTCTTGTTAATTTTTAGGTTTTTCTATGATATGACAAACAAGTCATTTTTTTTAAACCTTATAATATTATAATCAGTTATTTAAGTATGATTTTTTTGAAATGAGTAATTATTTATAAACTATTTTGTATTTGATTTGTTGAACATTTTAATATGAAATTAAAATAAATCTAATTGGTTTTGATAGTTTCTTTGTTTATATCCAGTCTGTTTTATTATTACAGGATTATAAAATCGGTTTCTTACTTGTTTATATAAATGACTTATAATATCATTTTCAAACCTTGGGCGGTTGCCTTTTGAATTATTAAGTAATAAACTGCAAACCTCAACAAACTTATTTTTATCGTTTTTGTGTAGGTAGTTTAATGTTGAGGTTTTAATATATTTTGCACCTACTTTTTCGTGGGTTAAAGGTAGTCCAGTTATAGGGCATTTATTAAAAACCTTTTGTGTGCAGTTTCCAATTATATATACGTCTGAAATTGCACACGGTTTTATTAATTCAATTAGTTTTTCATCAATAATAGAATACAGTTTTTTATGAATATTATTTTCTGTTTTATCTAAAAGTTTAAAATATTCTTTTTTGTACTTACTGAATAAGTTTCTGCTGCTTTGTAGTGATTTAAACCATTTAATCGTATTCAAGTATTCATTAAGTTTTAATTTTTCTTTAGGTGTTAAATTTCTCCCCTCATTACTACTGTCTATAATCAAAACTTTATTAAATTCTATTCGTATAGTATCAGCCAATTTATTGTATGTTTCAAATTTGAGTAAATCAGCATAAGTATAAATTCCTAATGACTTTATGTATTTTCTTTCTTTACTTTTAACCTCAAACCTAAAATCATCAATATTTGCAAACTTTGGAAATTGTAAACCTTTAGCGTAGAATTTTATCATCTTGTATTGATTTGCCTTTCCGTATTTAGTATGCTTAAAACTAATTTTACTAAATCTTAGGGTATCACTTGAATTTATAAACTCGTTTTTTTCGTGATATATTGCATAATGTATTAACTCCTTTATATCTATTGGACTATTACAATTTAAGCCAAACTCTATATTTAATATTGATAATTCATTAATAGGAAAGTTAAATGTATTTTTAATTTCAGTTAGTGTATTAATGCAGTCAATAGCGTTGAAATTATTTGCGTTATGTAGATTATCATTAAAATAATAATGTGGCTTTATTAGTATCTCTAATTTAGTAAAAACATCATCTTTTATAAAAAAACAAAATAGAATTTCTTTGTATGTTTTTATATAAGTTGATTTTATTTTTTTGTTTTCTTCATTTAATTTATTACTGAACTTATCATTTTTATCAATCATTTTTAATAATGGATCATTAAACAAAAGTTCTGCAAATTCTGTATTTTTTGATAATATTTTTAAATAATCAATCAATATAAAATAGTTATATTTGTCGTAGAGGTTGCGTTGCCACAATACCTCAACATTTTGAACAAAAAATTAAGGGGATATTGAACAAATCCCCTTTTTTTATTCTTATAGGTTAATAAGTTTGAGTTTGTTGTCTTGATTAGGTATGAAGCGACTTTCAGGCTCTCCAGTTACTTTGTCTGTATATAGTAAAACTAAATACTCAATACCGTTTAAAATAGTTCTGTGTATATAATTTGAGTTCATTGTCTTACCTTTTAAGTTTAACAATGGCTTCTTCTACTTGTTGGCGAATATACAAGACTCTTCCGCCTATCTGATATTTGGTCAATACTCCCTTAACAGTAAGATTGTGAACCGTCGAAATATTACAATGTAACATTTCATCAGCTACATAATTTCGTGTTACGTATTTTGGACTTTCTTTTGGTTGGTAGAACTTTTTTAAATCTTCTAATTGAGATTTTACGCCTTCTATAATTGCGTTTTGTAGTTGTTCGGGTGTAATACTGATAAATTGAATTTGACTCATTTGACTAAAGTTTTAAAGTTTAACTTCGTCAAAGTTCTATCTATTTACACTGCACACATAACGGCACTAGTGCGAGTTTAGTGCAAATCGTTTATTGACTGTTTGTAGTTTTGTGTTAGTTTAAATTAGAACATAAATTATGCGCGATGTTTAAAAATATAATGACATTTATCAATTAACTTAAAATATTAAATTGATTAACTCTTTCAATTTATAAGGGATTTTTTTTAAATTTTTGTATTTAACTATTTGTTTATTAATAGATAATCATTAGTTTTAATGATTTAATCATTTGCTATGCTTTTAATTAAACCAAAATGACCACAAAACAACAATCACCGAAGCCTACTGTTAAACAGAAATTAACAAGAGGAGAGAGAATACTACTACAAGTAATGATGGAAAGAAGCAAAAACAAAAAACAATAAAGAAAATTATAAATAAAAATCATTATTTAAATGCCCAATTACACAACTTTATAAAAAAAATAAATGGAAGAAAACAAACAAACGAAACCAACGCTAGAACAAAAGTTAGAAGTGTACAAGAAAATAGTAAAAAGCCTGGGAAGAATGAGTTGTATGGTCAAGAAAGAAGAAATAGAAACAACTAATAAATAGTATAAACCTTAATTATATCAAGTTGTTTAGTAATCGTTTAGTAAATTTAAAATCAAAAAACCTTAACTTTCTCATTACAAGATTGTTAAGGTTTCCATTTGCTTTATTAAGCGGTCTGGACGGGACTCGAACCCGCGACCCCCTGCGTGACAGGCAGGTATTCTAACCAGCTGAACTACCAAACCGTTGCTATTAGCGGATGCAAATATAGTAGTGTTTTTTGCATTGGCAAAGGTTTTTGCCATAAATTTATAAAAATCTTTTTCTGCTTGTTAAATATGAAATAAGCACTTGATTAAACCCTTTATTGATATCTACGGGCACATAATCTATTTTATATTGCATACACTTCAACCTCAAATCATTAAAATAGGATTCCATAGCTTTTTTATAGTTCTTTTTCACAGATGAAGCATATAAATTCAGTTGTTCTCCAGTTTCCACATCAACAAATTTTTTGGGCGAATCTCCAAAATCGAAATCCAGTTCCAACTTTCCATCGTATGTATGAAACAATACAACTTCATGTTTGTTGTGTTTTAGATGGCGCAAGGCTTCAAACAACTCCTGCTCGCTTCTGTCGGTTTGAAGCATATCCGTAAACAAAAAAACAAGCGACCTCCTGTTTATTTTTTCGGCTATTTCATGCAAAAATTTATAGGTTTCTGTCGTTTTTGTTGAAGGTTGGTTCAACAAATTTTCCAAATGAACCAATAACATTCTTCTGTGTCTATCGCTTCCTTTTGCCGGCGCAAAATATTCGTTTTTATCACTGTAAATACTCAATCCAACCGCATCTCTTTGCCGTTTCAATATTTCCATCAAGGCTGCAGAAGCGATGGCGGAAAAAGCAATTTTTGTTAAATGGTCTATAGATGGATTTTTTATAATGGGAAAATGCATGGAAGCTGAATTGTCTATAATTAAATGACAACGTAAATTGGTTTCTTCTTCATAGCGTTTTACAAATAGCTTTCGGGTTTTTGCGTATAATTTCCAGTCAATATGACGGGTGCTTTCACCTTGATTGTAATTTATATGCTCTGCAAATTCAACCGAAAAACCGTGAAACGGACTTTTATGCATGCCAGTAATAAATCCTTCAACCACCTGATTTGCCAACAGCTCCAAATTGTTGAGTCCTGAAATATTTTTTACAGAAATAACGCTCATTTTCCTTATATGATTCTTGTAAATATAGCATTTAAAAAGAAAAGGCCTAACAAATTGTTAGACCTCTTCTTCTTTTATTTCAAAATTATTTCTTATAAATGTGCGTCAATTTTTTGAACATACGTTGCTTTTGGAGCAACTCCAACTTGTTTTTCAACCACTTCACCATTTTTAAATACCAGCACTGTTGGAATGTTTCTTACGCCATATTCAGCAGCAAATTTTTGATTTGCATCAACATCTACTTTAGCAATTACTGCTTTCCCTGCATATTCTGTAGTTAATTGATCCATTATTGGCGCCACCATTCTACAAGGTCCACACCAAGCTGCCCAAAAATCAACCATTACCGGTTTGTCCGATTTTAATACCACTTCGTCAAAAGTTGCATCTGTTACTTCAATTGCCATATCCTGTTTTTTAAATTATTATTTCTCTATTATTTAATTCTACAAAAGTAATCAAATATTTTACCATAACCATTTATCATACATTACTTTTATTTATGAAGCTATTAACAAATTAAATAATTAGACAGTTAGCTGATTAAAGAAAAAAGAGTAGAAACAAAAGTGTAACTAATCAGTATATTAATATTTTAAAACTATATTGATTGTTAGACTGTTATTTTTTTTACCGCAAGGGTCGCAAAGAAAAAGCAAAGGTCGCAATATTGATTATAGTTGATTTACAACACATTGCGTACATTGCGATTTCCTTAGCGTACATTGCGGTTAAATTTAAAGCTTTGTATTACAGATCATTATCATACTAATTAGTAACACAAAAGTTAATAGAAATAAATAGTTTCAGGTTTTTCCTATCCCCAGCCCTTTCCTAAGGAAAGGGAGTTTGATTGTAACTATACTTTCTATTCAGCTCCTCTCAATGACCTAACTTTTAACTTTGTACTTTTAATATTTAACTTCTAATATTTATCTTTAAACTTTCAGATTTCGGGTTTTAACTTTAAACTTTAAACTTTTTAAACTTAAAACACCTCTCTCGCTATGGCTTTAATATTGTCCGATTTTCCCATGGAATAAAAATGAACTACAGGAACGCCATGGGAAACCAGCTCTTTAGATTGTGCAATTGCCCATTCCACGCCTACTTCTCGCACTTGTTCGTTGGTGCTACATTTTTCAATTTCGGCAATCAACGCTTCGGGCAAATCCAATTTAAAAACTTGCGGCAGTACTTGTAAATGACGTTTTATGGCAATGGGTTTAATGCCCGGAATTATGGGCACTGTAATTCCAATAGCGCGTGCTTTCTCCACAAAATCAAAAAATTTTTGATTGTCGAAAAACATTTGTGTTACCACATAATCGGCACCTGCATCAATTTTTTCTTTCAGCCTGCGCAAATCCGCATTCAGACTTGGCGATTCCATGTGCTTTTCCGGATAACCTGCAACACCAATGCAAAAATTTGATTTATAGGGCGTTTCTATGAGTTCGTGCAAATATTTCCCCTTGTTTAAATTGCTTATTTGAGCCACCAAATCCAATGCATACTGATGTCCGCCCGTAGTTTGCTCAAAATATTTTTGATGTTTCATCGCATCACCACGCAAAGCCATCACATTATCCAAACCCAAATAATGACAATCCACCAACAAATATTCCGTTTCTTCTTTGGTAAAACCGCCGCACAACACATGTGGAATTGCATCAACGTTGTATTTGTATTTCAAAGACGCACAAATACCAACAGTTCCTGGCCTCATACGCGTAATTTTTTGCTCCAAAAGTCCATTTTCTTTGGAAATATAAATATTTTCTTCCCGCGATGTAGTCACATCAATAAAAGGAGGTTTAAATTCCATTAACGGATTGATATTGTCATATAATTCCTGAATATTTTGCCCTTTTTGCGGAGGCACAATTTCAAACGAAAACAATGTTTTCCGTTTGGCTTGTTCGATGTGTTCTGTTACTTTCATTTTATTCCTATCCTTAATCCTTCCCAAAAGGAAGGAAATTAAATTTATTTCCCTTCTTATATTTCCAGTACGGACAGCTCGCGAGCTGTCCCTACGCGAGTTGTCCCTACGCGAGCTTTCCCAACCTATAATTCTTTTCGGGCGTTCCCCGCAAACTGGCGGGTCGCGCTGTCATTACTCGCTTTTTGCAGTTGAGAAAAACAACTGCAAAAGAGCTCAAACATGCCATTCCATCGCTAACGCAAATTCAATTACAAATTCTCAATCACAACTTACTTTCAACTTTAAACTGTTCACTATTGCCTACTGCCTATTCCCTTTTAACTTCTAATATTTAATATCTAACTTTCAACTTGAACTTCTTTAATTAACGTTGACCCATTTTAACTAAATTTCAACGTTAAGTTTTTTCATCATTTTTGCGAAAAAAGCAAAAATGTCGCCAAAACCACAATCAATTTTCAATCTTACCTGGCGCTTAAATGCCAGGCTACAAACATTTTACCCCGCTGGGGTATTTCTTATGAAATAAACCAATATGATATTAAAACTTCCTTTGTTAAAATAAACTTCAAACTTCTAATATTTATGTACGGACAGCTCGCGAGCTGTCCCTACTCAACTTTTAACTTTTATTTCCGCCTTCGGGGCAAGGGGGATTATTCCGCCAAATTAGGTCTTAACCATTTCTTGGCGGTTTCAAAATCCATTTCTTTTCTTATTGCAAAATCCTTCACCTGTTCTTCTGTTATTTTTCCGACGCCAAAATATTTGGCGTTTTCATTCCCAAAATAATAGCCAGAAACCGATGCTGCCGGCCACATCGCCAAACTTTCGGTTAATTCAACGCCTATGGTTTCTTTAACTTTTAGCAATTCCCAAATGGTTAATTTTTCGGTATGGTCCGGACAAGCGGGATAACCTGGTGCTGGACGAATGCCATTATAGCTTTCCTTTATCAATTCTTCACTCGACAAAATTTCAGAAGCTGCATAACCCCAGTATTCCGTTCTCACCTTTTTATGCAAATATTCTGCAAAAGCTTCTGCCAATCTGTCGGCCAAGGCTTTAATCATTATTGAATTGTAATCGTCATGGTCAGCTTGAAATTTAGCTGCCAATTCATCGGTTCCAAATCCGGTTGAAACACAAAAAGCACCCATATAATCACTGATTTCAGCTTCTTTTGGTGCCACAAAATCGGCCAACGCCATTGTTGGAATTCCGTCTTTCTTTTTCAATTGCTGACGTAAAGTTATAAACTTTGCTTTCACTTTAGTTCTGTTTTCACCTTCATACACTTCAATATCGTCATCATTTACAGTATTTACCGGGAAAATTCCGAAGATGGCTTTTGCAGTAAGCAATTTTTCATCAACCACTTTTTGTAACAATTTTTTGACATCATTAAATAAATTGCTCGCAGTTTCACCAACCGCTTTATCGCTTAAAATTTCAGGAAATTTTCCGTGCAATTCCCAAGTCCTGAAAAACGGACTCCAATCTATAAATTCCAACAATTCAGAAAGATTCAAATCCTCAATGACTTTAATTCCCAAAAGGTTTGGAGCAACAATAGTTGTGGCATTCCAATCAATTTTGAGCTTATTTTTCCTTGCATCAGCTAAGGATAAATATTCTTTTTTGCTTGAACGGTTAAAAAAACCTTTCCGAACTTTTACATAATCCTCTTTAATATTTTTGACATATTCCTCAACAGTATTGTTGTCGTTAATTAAATTTCCAACCACGGTAACTGCCCGTGAAGCATCATTTACGTAAATCACCGCATTGGAATATTGGGTATCTATTTTAACGGCAGTGTGCGCTTTTGAAGTTGTTGCTCCGCCAATTAACAACGGAACTTTAAAATCTTGGCGTTCCATTTCTGAAGCAACATAAGCCATTTCATCTAATGATGGTGTTATGAGTCCGCTCAGGCCAATTACATCTACATGTTCATTTTTGGCGGTTTCAATAATTTTTTGGGCAGAAACCATCACGCCTAAATCGATGATTTCATAATTGTTGCAGTTTAAAACTACGCCCACAATATTTTTTCCAATATCATGCACATCGCCTTTAACGGTTGCAAGCAATATTTTTCCGGCCCCTCCCGTCCCCGAAGGGGAAGCTTCCAATTCTTTTTTTATTCTATTTAGAACTAAATCAAGATTTGATAACACTTCCTTATTTGTAAAACGAATAACACGATATCCTTCTTCTTCCAGCCATTTTGTTCGCTCTTTATCACTCACTCTGTTTTCTGGCAATTGATGTATTGATCCATCAATTTCAATTATTAAATTTGATTTTAAACAAATAAAATCTGCAATGTAATTCCCTATAATATGTTGTCTTCTTATTTTATAACCTTCCAGCTTTTTTCCGCTTAAACCATCCCACAAAAGCTTCTCGGCCTCTGTTGGCTCATTGCGCATTTTAAAAGCAAATTCTTTTAACAATCCATAATTCAAAGGATCGGCAGTTTCCCAATGTTGCGAAGTCTTAATTCCCCCTTCGGGGGTTAGGGGGCTTTTTGCAGCTTCAATAAACGGTTGTAAATACGCAACAGCACGTTTCATCACCCTTGCGGATTTTACCACTTGTGGCAGAAACATTTTTCCTGAACCAAACAAATCTCCAACTACATTCATACCGGTCATCAAATGTTGCTCAATTACTTCTATCGGCTTTTCAGCCTGTTTCCTTGCTTCTTCAACATCTTCTATAATAAATTCATCCACGCCTTTTACCAGAGCGTGCGTTATTCTTTCCTGCAAAGGTTTTTCACGCCATGACAAATCTACTTTATGCTCTTTTACGGAACTGATAACACTTTCGGCAAAAGTGAGCAATCGCTCGGTGGCATTATCTTTTCTGTTTAAAATAACATCTTCAACACGTTCCAATAAATCCTTTGGAATTTCATCATAAATGGCCAACATAGTCGGATTTACGATACCCATATTCATTCCAGCTTTTATGGCGTGATATAAAAATACCGAATGCATGGCTTCCCTAACGGTATCATTTCCCCGAAAAGAAAAAGAAACATTGCTCACGCCGCCGCTTACGCTTACATTGGGTAAATTTTCACGAACCCAGCGCGTAGCTTCAATAAAATCGAGGGCATTTCTTTTGTGTTCGTCCAATCCTGTGGCTACGGGAAAAATATTTAAATCGAAAATAATGTCTTCTGAAGGAAACTTTACTTCACTCACTAAAATATCATAACAACGTTTGGCAATTTCAATTCTTCGCTCATAATTATCGGCTTGTCCATCTTCATCAAAAGCCATGACAATAACCGCTGCGCCGTAACGCTTAATTAATTTAGCCTGCTTTATAAATGTGGCTTCCCCTTCTTTTAAACTGATTGAATTTACCACACATTTTCCTTGTACTACTTGCAATCCGGCTTCAATAATTTCCCATTTAGAACTGTCTATCATCACCGGAACACGAGAAATATCAGGTTCGGAAGCTATTAAATTCAGAAACTGAACCATGGCGGCTTTTCCGTCTATCAAACCGTCGTCCATGTTTATATCAATAATTTGCGCACCGCCATCAACCTGATGGCGTGCAATGGCAAGCGCCTCATCAAATTTTTCGTCTTTAATCAACCTTAAAAACTTACGAGAACCCGTTATATTGGTACGTTCACCGACATTGATGAAATTGCTTTCGGGCGTAATAATTAAAGGTTCGAGACCAGATAATTTTAGCCCCTTAACCCCTACTTCGACTACGCTCAGTACAAGCTCTAAAGGGGGAATAAATTTGTTTTCTATATTTGATTTATCTTCTTGCATATACTTTCTTCATTTTTAAAGTACGGACAGGTCGCGACCTGTCCCTACGAATAATTATTGACCAAATCAGCAATGGCCTTTATATGTGCTGGAGTTGTGCCGCAACAGCCACCAATAATTCTTACCAAATGTTTGTCCAAATACGTTTTAATTTGTGCTGCCATTTCCTCGGGAGTTTCATCATATTCCCCAAAAGCATTCGGCAATCCGGCATTTGGATGCGCTGAAACTGGCAGGTTCGACTTTTTTGCCAACACTTCTAAATGTGGTGTTAATTGATTGGCGCCCATAGCACAATTAAAGCCGATGGACAATAACGGGATGTGCGAAACCGAGATTTAAAAGGCTTCTGCTGTTTGCCCTGAAAGTGTTCTTCCGCTGGCATCGGTAATGGTGCCACTTAACATAATTGGCACATCAATATTTCGTTCTTCTTTTACTTCTTCAATGGCAAATAAAGCCGCTTTTGCATTTAAGGTGTCAAACACCGTCTCCACCAATAAAATATCTACACCGCCATCTAATAATGCTTCGGCTTGTTGTTTGTAGGCCACCCTTAAATCTTCAAAAGTGACTGCTCTAAATCCTGGATCATTTACTTTGGGCGACATACTTGCGGTTTTATTTGTGGGACCGATTGAACCTGCAACAAATCGTGGTTTATTAGGATTTTTAGCGGTAAATTCGTCGGCAACTTCTTTGGCTATTTTTGCCGATTGGTAGTTGATTTCATACACATAATCTTCCATTTCATAGTCGGCCATGGCAATAGTGGTGCTCGAAAAAGTATTGGTTTCAATAATATCGGCTCCTGCTTCCAGATATTTTCGATGGATTTCTTTAATGGCTTCAGGCTGGGTAATGGAAAGCATATCGTTATTTCCCTTTACGGAAACATGAAAATCTTTGAATTGTTCGCCTCTATATTCTTCTTCGGAAAAACGATATTGCTGTATCATGGTTCCCATGGCGCCATCAAGTATCAATATTCTTTTTTGTATTTCTTCCTTTATGTTGCTCATTGTTGATGGTTATTGGTGTTTTTAATTATATTTTAAATTAGCTATTGGCCAATGAGGAAATTTTTATTTTCCAATTATTCATTATTAATTGTTAATTATTCATTATTAACTCAACCCGCGTTAGGGATTGAAGTGGAAATACTTTTTTTAGGTTTTTCACCTAAAAAAAGATTGCAAGGAAAAGCACGACCCGCCAATTGGCGGGGAACGCCCAAAATATTATTAAAAAGTAGGAAGAATTATTGAAAAATATCTTCGTTATCTATCCAAAATATTTGGTAGAATGTAGCACCTTCTTTAAAAAATAAAGGGTTGCTAAGGCTTCAATGGGTCTAATCCCTCTGCCTTTCTTAATAACTGTGGTCAAAGTATTTATGAACTTAGCTGCAAATTAACGCAATAAACAGCTTAATTACAAACGAAATCGGTGTTTTTTGAAGAATTGCTTTTAGATTTTTAGCCTATTCAATAAATCCAACTCCATCTGTGTTATTTGTTTGCGGATCGATTAAAATAAATGCGCCGTTTGCTCTTTGATCTTTAAATGCATCGAAAAAAATAGGTTTGTTCAATTGAAATGAAACCAAGGCGATATCGTTTATTTGCAAATCTGAAATCTGGGTGTCCACTCCCGAAAAATCGGTTTCAATTTTATAATGAATTTCGCTTACTTTTGCCAAAACTTTATTTACACCGTGCTGCAGCACATACTTTGAACCCGCCGATAAAGGCTTGGAACACATCCAACAAACCTTCGCCGTAAATGATTTTTCAATACGCGGCAATTCATTTACGCTTACAATCATATCTCCCCGACCCACATTGACATCGTTTTCTAAGGTGATGGAAATGGAAGATCTTCGAGTAGCACTTTGGTATTTTTTATCGTTGAAATAGATTTCTTTAACTTTGGATCTTGTTTCAGAAGGCAAAATCATGACCTCATCTCCAACATTGATATCGTTGCCATAAACTTTTCCAGCATAGCCTCTAAAATCGTGGAATTCTTCTGTTTTAGGACGAATTACGTATTGCACAGGAAAGCGCATTTTTCCGAGGTCATAAATGTTTAAGGTATCTAATTTTTCTAAATATTCCAATAGGGTTTGCCCTTTAAACCAAGGCATTGAAGTTGATTTTTCAACTACGTTATCCCCTTTAAGTGCACTCAACGGAATGTAGGTGATGTTTTGATCTTCGTAGTCGCTTTTTTCAACTAATTTTTCAAAATCCTCCTTAATTTCAAGGTATCTTTCTTCTGAAAAATTTACCAAATCCATTTTATTTACGGCTACAATAACACTTTTAATCCGCAATAGGTTATTGATAAAAAAGTGACGGTAAGTTTGCTCAATTACGCCGTGACGTGCATCAATTAAAATGATGGCAACTTGAGATGTTGAAGCGCCGGTAACCATATTTCTTGTGTATTCGACATGGCCGGGCGTGTCGGCAATAATATAACTTCTTGTGGCTGTAGAAAAATAAATATGAGCAACATCAATGGTGATTCCTTGTTCCCGTTCAGCCACCAAACCGTCGGTTGCCAAAGAAAAATCCAAATAATCGTATCCTTTTTTCTTGCTGCTTTTTTCAATGGCTTCCAGTTTATCGTCGGTTAACGATTTTGTGTCGTACAATAACCTTCCAATTAAGGTGCTTTTACCGTCGTCTACACTTCCTGCCGTTGCTATTTTTAAAACTTCCATAATCCCCTCCTAACCTCCCCAAAGGGGAGGAATATTTTTATTTTTTATTAGTTGTACTATTTTCTTTTAAACCACTATCAATCCCCTTTTGGGGGTTTGGAGGATTAAAAATATCCTTGTTGTTTTCTCTTTTCCATTGCGGCTTCAGAACGTTTATCGTCAATTCTGGCGCCTCGTTCAGAAATGCTGGATTTCCTTATTTCGGCAACCACTTCACGAATTGTTGAAGCGTTGGAGTTTACGGCTGCGGTACAACTCATATCTCCAACAGTTCTAAACCGAACCATGCGTTCTTCCACTACCTCTTCGTCGTCTTTATAAACAAATTCTGAAGCTGACCAAATTAAACCGTCACGCATAAAAACTTCACGTTTATGGGAAAAATAAATAGAAGGAATCTCCAAATTTTCATTTTCTATGTAGGTCCAAACGTCTAATTCTGTCCAGTTAGAAATAGGAAAAACACGCACATTTTGGCCGTGTTCAATTTGTCCGTTTAGCATATCGAACAATTCTGGACGCTGGTTTTTTTCATCCCACTGTCCAAAATCATCACGAACTGAAAAAATACGTTCTTTGGCTCTGGCTTTTTCTTCATCTCTTCTCGCGCCACCAATACATGCATCAAATTTAAACTCCTCAATGGCGTCCAATAAGGTAATGGTTTGTAGCATATTTCTGCTGGAATATCTTCCAGATTCTTCTTTTACTTTTCCTTGATCTATGCTATCCTGAACATTTCTGATAATAAGATCCAATCCTAATTCATTAACCAATCTGTCACGAAATTCAATCGTTTCGGGAAAATTATGACCGGTGTCTATATGCATCAACGGAAAAGGAATCTTTGCTGGGTAAAAAGCTTTTTGCGCCAAACGAACCAACGTTATAGAATCTTTTCCTCCAGAAAATAGCAAAACAGGTTTTTCAAACTGGGCTGCAACTTCCCTAAAAATATAAATTGCTTCGCTTTCGAGTGCGTTTATTAATAATTTCTCTGTCATTTTTAATAATTTATGAATGCAAACCGCATTCCCTGTTTTCCAACACTTTTGTTGGGTCGAAATAAGTAAATTCGTTTGGCAAATTGTTTTCAACCAAATAGGCATCAAGCTTTTCATCAGACCAATAATAAAACGGACTCACTTTTAAAACACCCTCTTTACTTACGGAAACCACACCAATATTGTCCCTAAATGCTGTTTGCCCTTTGCGTAAATTGGTAAACCAAACATCGGGTTTATGTTCCTTCATCGCTCGGTTAAAAGGTTCTAATTTTACCTGTTCGGTAAAAATTTTATGCATTGGATCTTCAATTTGCGGAATTCCCATAATGGCATCCCGATATGCCGAAGTTTGTTTTGGAACGTATAAATGTACATTTAAATTCAATTTCTCAATCAATTCATTGGCATGTTTATAAGTTTGTGGGGTGTTGTAGCCTGTATCACACCAAATTACTTTTAAATCATTTTTAACTTGAGTACAAGCATGTAAAATTGCCACTTCATAAGGTCTAAAATTTGTGGTAACCAATGGTGAAGAAGCTGTATTTAATGCCCAACTGATAATTTCTTCTGGGGATTTATCTTTTAGTTCTCTATTTACTTTTTCCAAATCCAAATTTTTCATTATTTTCTCCATTTAATTAAATTCCAAATACGCTCATGACCATAATACAAAATTATTTTAGTAATTATCTCTATGGAACCGATTGATAAGGCCAAAGTTAACTCTTTAGTTATAATCCAGGAAATTACTACGGTATCAATTGTGCCAACAATTCTCCAACTTATTGCTTTAACAATACTGCGAATTGGCTTTTCCGAACTTAAGTCGGCGTCATAGTCATTTTCTGTTTGTTTTCTTAATAAAGTTTTTGTTAGTAATCTACTCATTATAATAATTTGGATAATGTTCGTAAACTCAAGATAATAATTAAAATTCCAACTGCAATCATCATAGGTTTTTTGCTAACTTTATTAACCAGATAAGCTGCAAATGGAGCTGCAATTACACCTCCTAAGATCAATCCAATAATGACTTGCCAACCTTGTATTCCGCCAAAAATCATAAATGTAATTCCACTGGCAAAAGAAACCGCAAATTCCGCCGTATTTACAGAACCTATGGTATAGCGCGGATCTCTTCCTTTTCCAAGCAAAGTTGAAGTTACAATTGGTCCCCAGCCACCACCGCCAATTGAATCCATAAAGCCACCAAAAGTTGCAAGCATACCTAAACGTGTGGTTTTCTTCTTTACCATCTTTTTTCTTAGTGCTTTAAAAATAATAACGACAGCCAGAACAATCATGTATAGCGCAATAAATGGTTTTATTACATCTCCATCTATCACATCCGACAAAAGGTAAGCACCTACTATTGCTCCCAAAACACCCGGAATTATTAAATTTCTCGTTAACTTTTTATTGATGTTTTTAAATTTATGATGAGAAATTGCTGAAGCACCCGTTGTAAACATTTCCGCCACGTGAACTCCCGTACTACTCACTAAGGGAGAAACGCCGTAACCCAACAAAAAGGAGGTGGAAGTAACGCCATAACCCATTCCTAAAGTTCCGTCAACCAACTGTGCAAAAACTCCAATCACAAAAAAAACTAACAAATCCTGATTGATTCCTGCCACAAATTCATTCCAGGAAAACTCTGTATAATGTTTAAATATTAAGGTTAATGATAGTCCTATTATTAAAACGAGCGGAATAATAACCCACAAACGTTTTGCAAAAGAGTTTTTAGAATTTATGGCTACTGCTTTATCTTTTAATTCTTTACTCATTTTCAATTTAAATTCAGCTGATTTTATTAAATAACTATTGACCTATTGGGAAAGTTGTTAAACAGCAAATATACATATTTCACAATACTCTACCAATTCAATAGGTTAATAGGTTCATAAAATAAAAATATTTAACATTTTGTTCAAAATAGCCAAATATCAAAATAGTCTAATATTTAAATGCATTGGATTTTTTATATTGAGTTTTTTATGAACTTCCCTGATTGGTGTTGACCGGTTTTAACTAAATTTCAACGCTCTGTTTTTTCATCATTTTTGCAAAAAAGGCAAAAATGTCGCCAAAACTATATTAATTCTTCTCTTTTACTACAAATATTTTACCCCTCTGGGATATTTCTTGTGAAATAAACACATGTTATATTAAAACTTCCTTTGCTCAAAATGGACTTCAAACTTCTTATATTTAACTTCTTTTTCTTTTGCCTATTGCCTATGAACTGAACTTCTAATATCTAACTTCTAATATTTACTGAACTTCCCTGATTGGTGTTGACCGGTTTTAACTAAATTTCAACGCTCTGTTTTCTCATCATTTTTGCAAAAAAGGTAAAAACGTCGCCAAAACCATATTAAAACTTCCTTTGCTCAACGAACTTCATACTTGAACTTCATACTTGAACTTCTGACTTCCGGCTTCCGACTTCTGACTTCGACTGACTTCTGACTTCTGACTTCTGACTTCTAACTTCTAATATCTAATAGCTAAACTTTTTACTTTTTTACTTTTAATATTCAATTTTAGTCTTTTTTGCCCTTGACTCTATTCTCTTCTTTATTCACTAATTTTTTCTATTTTTTATTCCACCTTTATGGATTAGAAGGCTTTATATGCCAATCGTAAAATATCACCGAAAACACCTCGTGCTGTAACGGCAGCTCCAGCTCCTGCGCCCTGAATTACCAATGGTTTTTCACCATAAGACTCCGTGAAAATTTCAAAAATAGCATCGGCGCCCTGTATTTGTCCGAGTGCACTGTTGCTTGGTACCGACACCAATTTCACCGCCAATTCTCCTTTATATTTCTGCAAATCTCCTGAGATTTCACCAATATAACGCAACACATGATTTGGTTTTTGATTTTCTTTAATTTTCTGAAAATGGGCATCCATTTCCTCAAGTTTATTTAAAAACACATCAGAAGTTCCGATTCTTAAATTTTCAGGAATTAAATTTTCAATGGTGACATCAGAAAATTCATTTTGCAAATCCAACTCTCGTGCTAAAATCAACAATTTTCGTCCAACGTCATTTCCGCATAAGTCTTCACGAGGATCGGGTTCCGTATAACCTTGGTCAATGGCTTCCTGCAAAATCACACTAAACGAACGGTTTTCAACTGAAAATTTATTGAACAAATAACTCAGCGACCCTGAAAAAACACCGCGAATGCGAGTGATATTTTCGCCGGAATCATGAAGCAATTTAATGGTGTCAATCAGAGGCAATCCTGCACCAACATTGGTTTCATATAAATAAGATTTTTTGTTGTTTTTTAAAGTTTGTCGAAGTAATTTGTAAAAAGCATAGACCTTAGTATTTGCTATTTTATTGGATGAAATTAAATCGAAACCATTTTCAGCCAGCTCAATATAATTTTCCACAAATTGAGCACTTGCAGTGTTATCTACTGCAATTAAATTTTCAAGATGATGATTTTCAGCAAAGTCGATCACGTTTTTCAGGGTATAATTTTGAAGTGAATTTTCTTCTAATTCCTGTACCCAATTTTCTGAAATTCCGTTTTTGTTGAGCAATACTTTGGTTGAATTTGCCACAGCAAAAATATTTAAATGGATGTTTTTTCGTTTTAAAATATTTTGCTGACTTTTTAAAATTTGGTTAATCAAAGTGCCGCCCACCAAACCTTTCCCGAAAATGGCAATGTTAATTCTTTTTGAAACCCCGAAGATTTCACCGTGAATTACATTCACCGCTTTTTTTAAATCCGATTTTTGTACCACCAAACAAACATTTGCTCCGGTAACCGTGTTATTGATCAAAATTGGCGTTACGTGATTTTTGATTAATGCGCTGTAAGGCTGACTGAAAGCTTGCAAACGCTGA
>JBAZGP010000012.1:0-25915 GCA_041652835.1 Lutibacter sp.
CATTATTGCCAAAGCAAAAGAAAACTATTTTCCATCTAATTTAATTATTTCTAAAACCAACGACCAAACCAATGATACCAAAACTATGGTTTCCGATTTGGAAAATAGCATCATTTTAGGGATTCTTTTAGTGGTTGTTGTACTGCTTTTCTTTTTGGGAATAAGAAATGCGCTTTTTGTGGGAATTGCAATTCCATTGTCCATGTTTATGTCTTTCATCATCTTGAATGCTTTGGGCGTAACCTTAAATACCATGGTATTATTTTCTTTAGTAATTGCCTTGGGAATGTTAGTGGATAATGGAATTGTTGTTGTTGAAAATATTTACCGTTTGTTGGATGAAGGCTACTCAAAAATCGATGCTGCAAAATACGGAGTTGGTGAAGTTGCCATGCCTATTATTGCCTCAACGGCAACAACATTAGCCGCCTTTTTGCCGTTGGCCTTTTGGCCGGGAATAATGGGCGAATTTATGCGCTATTTGCCAATTACACTTATCATCGTTTTAAGTTCCTCATTATTTGTCGCTTTGGTGATAAACCCAATGTTAACGGCAGTTTATATGAAAATAAAGGAAGATGAAGTCAATTTTAAAAAAATAGTGATTTACAGTTCAATTTTATTTTCCTTAGGTGTTATTTTTATTATTGCCGGATTGATTTTAGGGATAAAAGGACTAAACGCCACAGGATTGCTGCTTATGACCGCAGGATTGCTTCGCGTTATAAATACAAAATTTTTAACACCAGCTACGGCATGGTTTCAGAATAAATTTTTACCTCGTTTGGAAAACTATTATGAACGCACTTTAAAATTTGCATTGAAGGGCAAAAGACCAAGGATATTCTTTATAGGAACATTTGGTTTATTGCTATTTTCCATACTTCTTTTTTGGTTATTTCCGCCAAAAGTACTTTTCTTCCCTGTAACGCCGCCAAAACAAGTTTATGTTTATTTGGAATATCCCATTGGAACTGATATAGAAGTTACCAATAAACTTTCCATAGCTCTTGAAGATAAAATTCAGCAATATTTAAAAAAATATGAAGTTGATGGTAAAAACGCACTGGTTACTTCGGTAATTGGGCAGGTTGGTGAAGGTACAGGTGCTCCAAATCGCGGGATAGATGGAGGAACAACACCCAATAAAGCACGAATAACCATTGATTTTGTGAAATTTATTGACCGCGGAAATATTGATACCCAAGATGTTTTAATTGAAATTAGGGCGTTATTGCAAAATATTCCGGGAGTTGATATCATAGTTGATCGGCCAGCCGAAGGTCCTCCCGCTGGCGCGCCAGTAAATATTGAAGTTTCTGGTGACGATTACGAACAATTATTGGCTACTGCCGAAGACATCAGACAATTTATCAAAACTAAGAATATTTTAGGTATTGAAGAATTAAAATTGGATGTTGAGCAGGGAAAACCTGAGTTACCAATCATTATCGACCGCCAAAAAGCCCGTCGTTTGAATGTTTCATCTGGGCAAATAGGTGATGCACTTAGAACTTCATTATATGGAAAAGAAATATCTACCTTTAAAGATGGCGAAGATGATTATCCAATAAACATGCGTTTAATGGATAAATATCGTTATAATAAAGAAGCTTTACTCAATCAAAAACTTACCTTTAGAAATCAAAGTAGCGGCAAAATTATTCAGGTTCCAATTTCATCTGTTGCCCACGCAGAAACTTCATCTACATTCAGTTCAGTTAAACGAAAAGATTTGGACAGGGTGATTACCATTGCGTCAAATATACTTGAAGGCTATAATGCCACGGAAATAAATGACCAGATTAGAAGGGAAATGAAGAATTATGATTTGCCAAAAAATACTACAATTTCTTTTACCGGTGAGCAAGAAAAACAAGCAGAAGAAATGGCTTTTTTAAGCAAAGCTTTGCTAATTGCGGTATTTTTAATTTTTCTGATTCTTGTAGCTCAATTTAATTCAACCTCAACTCCAATCATTATTTCGCTAACTGTGTTATTAAGTTTAATTGGCGTTTTACTTGGTTTAATTGTCTTTAGAATGGAATTTGTGATTATGATGACCATGATTGGGATTATTTCACTGGCGGGTATTGTGGTGAACAACGCCATTGTACTTATTGATTACACTAACTTAATAATGGTTCGAAAAAGATTGGAATTGGGATTGGAAGCAGGCGTTTTAACCAAAGAAGTTATTTATGAAAGTATTGTTGAAGGCGGTAAAACGCGATTAAGACCAGTGTTGTTAACGGCAATTACTACCATTTTAGGATTGTTGCCTTTGGCCATTGGGATAAACATAAACTTTATGACTTTGTTTACTGAGTTTGATCCTGAATTTTACATTGGCGGTGAAAACGTAGCCTTTTGGGGACCAATGTCTTGGACCATTATTTTTGGTTTAACCTTTGCAACTTTCTTAACGCTTATTATTGTTCCGGTAATGTATTCCTTGCTAAACAATTTAAAGTTTAGGCTGAACAGAAATCAATAATTTAATTAAAAGTGATTCTAAAATTAAAAGCGATTCTAACAAAGTCGCTTTTTTTTATTTAATTTGTATGGAATGAAAAATGAAAAATCATATACCGTTGATGAAGCCACCAAACTGATGGAAAACTTTTGCGTCTATCAGGAGCGTTGCCATAAAGAAGTTGAGCAAAAATTGTACGATTTGAGTATGATTCCCGAAGCCAGAGAAAAAATAATGCTTCATTTGTTACAGCATAATTTTTTAAATGAAGAGCGCTTTTCAAAAGCTTTTGCAAGAGGAAAATTCTCTATAAAAAATTGGGGCAAAATTAAAATTGTTAACGCGTTGAAATTCAAAAATATTTCGTCCTACAACATTAAAACAGCTTTAAAAGAAATTGATGACGAAGCTTATATAAAAACACTTCAAAAAATTGCTACAAAAAAACTGGCATTAATTAAAGAACCCAATGCCTTCAAAAAAAGAAGCAAACTTTTAAGTTACTTAAGTTCAAAAGGCTATGAGTCTGAACTTATTTACGAAGTTGTAAAAGGATTAATTTAATGAATTTTCCTACTGGTTAAGTTTACTTAAAAATACAGAATCCAATTCTTTTTTTATTGCAATAACATCGATAATATGTGTGTTTGGCACAGTTACCGAAAGTACATATTGCTCAATTTTCCAAGTATCATCGGTTTTGCTTAAAACTCCCGAACCTCTGCAAACACCCATCCAAGTGTCCAAAAGCTCATCAAACCATGCTGTATTTCCATTAGCTGAAACATAGACATTTCGTTTAATTGGCTTAAAATCCCAAGCTTTACCACGATCAAAAAATGGTTTACTGAATACTTCAAAATCCTTTTTGTTCCAGTTTTCCTTAGCATCGGTTGCAATAAAAACACTGTTAGCGGCCATCGCATCAAAATACAAATCGTATTTTGACTCAGAAGCGTTTTTGTGCCAATTGTCCAATACCGCATTTATGGTTTTCTTTTCAGAAATTAATTTGTTGTTATCTATGTTGTTTTGTCCTTTTTCGCAACTTAAAAACACCACCATAAAAATAAGTGTAATTATTTTCTTTACCATTGTTTATTGTTGTTTTAAAAGTTTGTTCCGATCCACTCTTTCATAAGGTGGCGGTGTTGATTTTTCCTGAATTTCAACAGGAACTTCCGTATCAACTTCCAATGTTTTTTGAATAGTTTCCGCCTGATAGATGGTGTTTATTTTTGAATTAATTGCTGAATATATTAACACAATATTGCTCACTTCCTCTTTTACTTCTTTGGTTGAAATTGAAGGTATGGTTGCCATATCAGCCAGCCGCAATGTTTCATTGTGCAATACGTTGATACGCGCTATAATATTTGGTTTTTTTAATTTTTCTACCCTTATAGAATCTCCCATCAACTCCACCAAATTAGAAAGTTCCTGAGCATCTGCAAGCGCTTCCAAAGTGGTTATGCTATAATATTTCAACAACAATTCATCAACATCCTGATATTCTTTCCAATTGGCCAAAGCTTCTTTTGCTTCAGGAATTAACGTTTCACCAATCCTGTTTTCTATTCGGTTTACATCTAATTTTAAAGAATCCGTTTTCTCAGCAACTTTTGTCATCTGTTTATTTCTGTTACAAGAAATATTGAACAATAAAATGATTAATAAAAGAGGGTATATATACTTCATAGTAAAACTTATTAACGTCAAAAATACTAATTATTACACTATTTTATAATAAAATTAATAATTTGATAAAAAACAATTGAAAACAAACTAAAATTTTAATTTTCAGTATATTTGCAATCATATTAAAACGATCTCAACTCAATGGATAAAAGCATATTAATTATTGGTGCATGCGGTCAGATTGGCACTGAACTGACGCTAAAATTACGAAAAAATTACGGAAAAAATGCAGTAATTGCATCCGACATCAGCGAAGGAAATGAAGAATTAATGCAATCTGGTCCATTTGAATTTATAAATGCGTTGGATTATAGCCAAATTTCTGCCGTTATTGATAAATATGCAATTACCGAAGTATATTTAATGGCCGCCATGCTTTCCGCGATTGGCGAGAAATTCCCAGCAAAAGCTTGGGAACTGAATATGAATTCCTTATTAAATGTCCTTAATTTGGCAAAGGAAGGAAAAATTAAAAAAGTATTTTGGCCAAGCTCCATAGCCGTATTTGGGCCAACAACCCCAAAGGAAAACACACCACAAAAAACCATCATGGAGCCTACTACAGTTTATGGAATTAGTAAATTGGCCGGTGAGCGCTGGTGTGAATATTACTTTAATAAATACGGCGTAGATGTGAGAAGCATGCGTTATCCGGGAATTATAAGCTGGAAAACAAATCCTGGAGGTGGAACAACAGATTATGCCATTGAAATTTACCATAAAGCGCTACTTCACGGCAATTACGATTCATTTTTAAGCAAGGACACTAAATTGCCTATGATGTATATGGACGATGCTATTGACGCCACTCTGAAAATTATGGAAGCACCAGCTAAAGATATTAAAATAAGATCATCCTATAATTTAGCAGCCATCAGTTTTACTCCTGAAGAAATTGCCGAAGAAATTAAAAATTTTATTCCAAAGTTTGATATTTCTTACCATTCAGATTTCAGGCAAAGTATTGCCGACAGCTGGCCAAGCAGTATTGATGATTCTGAAGCTCGAAAAGATTGGGGATGGAAACACACCTTTGATTTGGAAAAAATTTCTGACAGCATGCTGAAGAATTTGCAAGCAAAATATGATGAGTTGAAAACATTTTAAGGTTTTGTATCAGTACAAAAGTGCAATGAAATCTGCAATTAATTATTAAACCATTATTTCAACAAACCACAGTTTATATTTTCGCTTTTAGGGAAAAACCAAATCGTTTTTACCTAATTTTAATTTTAGCTTATTTATTTTCAGAATAGAAGTTTTAATTCTTCCTGATTCTTTTTGTGGAATTGTTGTTGGAATTAAATCTTCGAGTTTTATGTGAAATAATCTGTGAATAATTATCAAATCTTTTATTGCAAATGGATATATTCCGTTCATTAATTCAGACACATAAGATTTATTGTGATTCAAGATTATTGCTAAATCTTGTTGGTTTATTCCTAATTCAGTCAACTTTGATTTTATAATCTCTTTTCGTTTAGCCAAAAATTTTCTTTCCTCTTCTACAATAAATTCAGCAGAATCACTTTCTTTAATTTTTTCTTCATTAATATCTGAATCTTTGCTCCAATTATCCTTTTCGTAAGCTTTGATTATTGAGCGCAAATTATTTCTGATTTCTTTGTATTCAGGATTTTCTGAAACCATTAAACGAAGTTTTCTCTCCATAATAAGCGCTTCTTCAAGTTCCAATTCATTTGAAATAGAACCTTTGCGAATGATTTTTGAAAAAGTATCTGTTTTCATAATTCTATTTAATTTATCCATTCCCTGTCTTTCAACCATTTTAGAATTGTGTTTTTATTATTTTTGAAAGTCTTTTCATATTCGTGATGTGAACCACACCAAACAATTGTAATTTCTCCATTTTCTTCAAACTCAATAAAAACTAAAGTTCAATGAATACTTATATTGAAGAAATAAAATCCGTCGTTATGAACACAATCTGCATCTTGTCGAACTTTTAGAATATCCGTTTGATTTTTAAAACAATTATCTTCCAAATCTTTTATTAAATTTTCAATTGCCACATTTAAAAGAACATTTCCTTTATTCTTCCTTTTGAGTTTTTCTAATAGTTTCTTGCCTACTATTTCCATAACTGAATTTCAATTACAAATATAAAAAAAGTTCTAAATATATTAGAACTTTTTTTATATTTTTTTTAGAATTTTAGAATAAAGTATTAAAAGTCTTTTTTCCGAAGTTTTAAATTCATTCTTAAAACCGGCAAAATTACCCACAACACTAAAACTCCCATTGAAATCAACATTCCTAAATTCGTTCCAAAAAATTTACGGAATACAGCACCTGTGTATCCCAATAATGCCGAAATATCCAACTTCAGTAAAATTAATATTCGAGACAAATCAATTGGATTAAACATCGTTGCTACTAATGAAAGTTTATCTAAAGGATATTCATTTAAAAGTACCAGCGATATCAGAAAAATTCCATCATAAATAACAGCTAAAAACAACCACATTAAAATGGCATATCCAAATCCTTTAATTTTATTTTCAGTAGAAAGCGCAATGTTATAGGACAATGCCACGAAAATAAAATTAAGAAAAGTGCCGACAACTAATAACAGGCTAAAATTAAAAATAGCAGATGATTCAAAAATTCCATACAAAACAAATGGTATTCCCAATCCTAAAAGTAAACTTAAGGTCAAAGAAATAGAAATTCCCAAATACTGTCCCATAAATATTTTTTTTCGGTTTATGGGTTGTGCCAATAACAATTCAGTAAATTCTTTTGAATCATAATAGTACATTACGCCGAAAATAGTACCAATTAAAGGCGTTAAAACAATGATGATATTCATTAATGTAATTACAGCTTTATCCACGTCGTTATTCAGAAATAACAACACAAAGCCCAGTATCAAATAAAACAAGAAGTACACATAACTCCAACGACTTCGCATTAAATCGTAAAAACTGTATTTTAATATTTTAAGCATTTTGTTTGGATATTAAATTGGCGATTGCATATTCTAAATTGTCATTATTCGTTTGCTTTTTTAAAGCATCGACAGTGCCTTTAAAATAAATTTTACCATCGAGCAAGAAAACAATTTCATCGGCTACTTCATCAACAAAACTCATAATGTGCGTGGTAATTAATATGGTTTTACCCATTTTCTTCTCTTTCTGAATAACTTCTTTTAAACGAATTAGCGCAATTGGATCCAAACCATTTGTAGGTTCATCCAAAATAATTAATTCACTGTCAAACATAAATGTGAGTACAATGTTTACTTTTTGTTTTGTTCCGCCAGATAAATTTCCCAGTTTTTTGTCCAAAAAACTTTTCAATCCAAAAATTTCAATAAGCTCTTGCTCATTAGAAACTTTTGGGCGAAGGTTTTTTACCATTTTTATAAGTTCAATTACCGTTAAGTTTGGCGGAAAGTTGGCAATTTGCGGCAAATAATTTAAATTATTCCGGTATGTCCATTGCCCTAAAACACTTTTATTTTCGAAAATTATTTCTCCTTTATTGGGAATTACCATTCCCAATAAACATTTAATTAAGGTGGTTTTCCCTGAACCGTTTGGTCCAAGGATGGCAAATATTCCACCTTTACTTATTTCCAAGTCTAAACCGTCTAAAACGACTAATTTTCCAAATCGTTTGTGTAAATTTTTAAATTTAATCATTTATTTTTTTCATTAGCGGGTTATTGTCCATTAAATCATCTGGGGTAAACACCGGTGAGACTTTTTCTGAAAAATTAATAATGTCAACAAACAAACTTCGTAGTAAAACCAATGCTTCCGGCGTTTGATTTACAATATAGGAAAAGAGTTTTACTGGCCTGTACGGTATATCGCCAATCCCATTTTTATCCAAATCATATCCCGTATATTCGCTCCAATAGTTATTGTCAAACTTATTGTCATTTATTTTAGAGTTGTAAGCCAAATCCAGCGAATTATTCATAAAGTCATTATTAATAAAAATGTTTGCATAACAGGCTCCCGTAATTTTAATAGCCCATCCATTACGTAAAAAGGTATTATTTTTATAATTAATTCGGGTTGAACCTTCAGCATTTATGCCAATCGTATTTTGTTCAAACAGATTGTTATAAATCTCAGCATCATAAATTTCTTTTAACAGCAAACCATAGGATGCTGAACCCCAATTAAGCCTAAATATATTATCGTGCATGGTAATAAATTTAGAAAACATAACCGCAACACCAGCGCCGTTATTTCTGAACTCATTGTGGTGGTATATATTATTGTTTGAAAACATAAAATGCAGCCCATAACGGATATTGTCATGGCTTAAATTTTTATATATGGTACTATTTTTAACAAATTCAAAATAAATACCATCACGCAGGCCAGACATCTCATTGTTGTAAACTTCCATATCGTCGCTGCTCCAAATATGAATGCCGTTTCCTGAACTGGCTTCACTTTTTCTGGTGGCTGATATTTTATTGTTTCTAATAATTCCCTTTTTTGATTTTTCAATTAAAACTCCAAAGAAAACATTTTCCAAAAGGCAATCTTCTATTGTAAAATTATTACCTCTAATTACTTTAATTGCGGCGTATTCTATGGTATAACTCATTCCAACATTAATAATTTTCAACCCTTTAATGGTAAAATTATCTGTTTCAAAAATTAATATACCTCCTACATTTTCACCGTCAATAACGGCTCCTTTTTCGCCAATTAAAGAAATGGGTTTATTAATAATAATATTTTGCTCTTTATAGATTCCCTTTTTAATAAGAATCTCATCGCCATCGTTTGCAACTTTAATAGCTTCCTTTATGGTTTTAACACCACAACTTTCACAAACCACAATTTGTTTGGCGTTTATAGCAAAAGAAACGAAAAAGAAAAATAACAGGATTTTAAACTTCATTATTTGTCGGAAAGTTTCTGTTTTAATGTCTCCCAAGTAAAAATTTCACCTGAGTGTTTTTGCTGAAGTCCTTCAGCAGTATTTTTTAATGAAAAGGCAGAAAGATTTGCACCCATAGGGCTTTTTATTGCGGTACTTATTAAATAGGTAGCGGTTTCAGCTTCAGTCATTTCTCCCGGATTCCCGTAATCCGACACCAACAACAGCGCAATTTTTTCTTCACTATTTTGACCTATATAATTAACCATACACTCAATAGCGTCAAATTTGAATTGCTTGCCCTTTGTTGTAACAAATTGTGAAGCATGAGTTTTATCTACAATATTCATTTTACAAAAATCACATTGATCTTTGCCATATTCAATAGCTTCAGGCTCCACTTTACAAGAAATTGTAAGCAACAAAACGAGGACTCCAAGAAATGGTTTGAGGAATTTAGTTTTCATTATTTTTTTTGATTTTAATAGTTATCAAATATACAGTAAAAAGTTTTGAGTTTGCCCTTCGGCTACGCTCAGGGTAAAAATTTTAAGTTTTGAATATTTAGAATTCAACCTCTAAATTACAGATTTATTATTGATAAAATTATTTTATTTAATATAAAACGAGCATAAAAGTATATACTCGTTTTATATTAAATAATAATAAAAATACTTATGCTTTTGCTTCCTTTTTACCGACAAAAAATGCAACAAAGGTTAACAACATTCCCACAAATAAAAAATAGGCACCAGCTCTTGGATAGGAATGTGCCGTAAAATTAAGAATGTCCTTTGAGCCAAAAAGGGGTGGTTGAAAGCCCATTACCGAACCATCAGGATTTGTGAAATTCATAATTGCTTTTGGATTTAAATTATGCCCGTAGTCGTACTCCCACATATAAAAATCATACATACCGACTGTGCCTAAAATGCACATTAAAACAAACCATGCCAAAAACAATTTATGGTTGCCAAAGAAACCGATAATCAAGCCTAAAATCACCATGCCACCAATGGCTAATGGGAATATTTTAAACTCTGGAATGGTATCTGGGATATTTTGCATTCCAACGTAGTGGTTCATTAAATTGATGTTTTTAATATCAAACTCATGAGTATCCTTGAATTTAGTGATGTAAATATCCATTCCTAAAGGAATTGGATATTGAGGTGCTTCAAGTGTTATGTTCCATAATGGGAATACAAATAGCCCAAGTAACAGCAGTGAACCCACTATCATTAATATTTTAGATTTTTTCATTTGATTAAATTTTTGCTTTTATTAAATGTGACAAAAACTTGGCACATTTTACACGAAATACCCTCTTTTTAAATTATTAAAATTTAGACGCTATGATTTTAAGAATTCACGATATAAAAATTAAAGCATTTAAGGCGAAGATTCATGCAAACGGCAAATAAATTTTTTCATCAGGATTTTATTAAAAGCGGGCAGATATTTTAAAATAATGCCCGCTTATTTAAACTGTTTAAAGTTTCATTTTATAAAAATCACATTATTCTGCATCAACAGCCTCACCATCCAAAGTAAATGTTAACGGAACATTAGACCCTTTTGGAGATACCCTAACATAACCCTGCATTTCTTGGTGTAATGCTGAACAGAAATCTGTACAATAAAATGGCCAAATACCAACTTGTTTAGGTTCCCAAATATTTGTTTTTGTTTGTCCAGGCATAATCAACAACTCAGAAGTTTGAGCACCAATCATCGCAAATCCGTGAGGCACATCATAATCTTGTTCAAGGTTTGTTACGTGGAAAAATACTTTATCTCCAACTTGTACACCTTCAATATTATCTGGAGCAAAATGAGAACGAATCATCGTCATATAAACATGTACCTCATTTCCTACTCTTACAACTTTAGCTTCGGTTTGAGATCTAGTAGCATATTTATGCTTATTATCTTCTAACTTATAGATTTTTTTTGAATTTGCTTCTATAACACTTGCTGGAATTCCTGCAGCGTAATGAGGCTCTCCAATAGTTGGAAAATCTAATAACAACTCCATTTTATCTCCAGTAATATCAAATAATTGTGCTGATTGCGTTACTTCAGGCCCTGTTGGTAAATAACGGTCTTTTGTAATTTTATTCATAACCAATGCATATTTACCAAACGGTTTTCTTGAATTTCCTCCTGGGATCATTAAGTGACCTGGAGAATAATAGGTCGATTTTCTATCAACAATTTCCCAAGTACCTAATTTCCATTTTACAATTTCCGAAGAAATAAACATGGTAGTATATGCATTTCCTTTTTCATCAAACTCGGTGTGTAATGGACCTAAACCAGCTTGCTTAACTGTACCAGCTAAAGTTGCTTCAAATTGTAAAATTGGAATTCCATAAGCCTCTCCATCAAATTTTTTGTCTGCAATGGCTTTAATCATTTTAGTAAATGAATGCACTGTTAAATCTGCTGATAATTTACCATTTCCTACAATATATTCACCTGAAGGGTCAACATCACAACCGTGAGGTGATTTAGGTGTTGGCAGAAAATAAACGGCTCCAGGAACATCGCTTGGATTTACAATTAATACTTCTTCTTTCATAGTAGAAGTAGCTGAATGCGTTTCATCATTATAAACATTATGAGCATATTTAGATGGAATTTTTTTACCACCACCATTATTTACATATTCTTCAATTTTTTTCCAATTGACAGCTGCAATAAAATCCTTATCATTTTGAGATGCATTTACTTCTAACAATGAATTTGCCTCTTCAGTATTATAGGTAGTAAAGAAAAACCAACCATGTGAAGCACCTCTTCCAGGATGTGATAAATCATAGTTAAAACCAGGCATCATTAATTGGAACTTAATATCCATACCGCCATCTTTAGGATCAACTTTAATAAAAGTTAGCGCTCCTTTAAAGTTTCCTTTATACTCCTTAATAGGCATATCTCTTTGAGGAAAAGGAACGCTAAAACGTGTTCCTGCCACAACATATTCTGTGTTTTCAGTTACGAAAGAGGAACTGTGGTTACCTGCAGAGTTAGGAATTTCAAGAATTTCAGTAGTTTCAAAAGTTGTTAAATCAATTTTAGCAATACGAGGTGTATTGTTACCATTAATAAATACCCAACGTCCATCCAATTCACCTGCGGTTTGGGAAATATCTGGATGATGTGAATCATCCCAAGGAATAAATCCGTGAGAAGTATTTAGCATTGGCTTTGTTTCTTCACTAAAACCATATGCTTTTTCAGGATCTACGGAAAAGACAGGAATTACTTTAAACAGACGTCCTGATGGAAGTCCATAAACTGCCAATTGACCACTGAATCCTCCAGATACAAAGGCATAAAATTCATCATGTTCCCCAGGAGCTACATAAACTCTTTCAGCAGCATTGCTGGATAAGGCTCCGTTTTTTTTAGAGTCCCCTTTTCCACAACTACCCAGTACCATTGACAGTACTGTAATTGCTAGTAATGATTTAAAAATTGTTTTCATGTTATAGTATTTGTTTGTTTGTTTGTTTGTTTGATTTAAATCTTATTCATCCGTTGCAGATGTTTTTGTTCTAAAGTATTCAAGTACTTTTCTCGCTTCTTGTTCAGTTAAATGTTGATTTGCCATTGGCGCCAAATATTCAGCAAGTAATTTTTTAGCAATCGGATTTTCTTTCACCATTACTTCTGGATTAAGAATCATATTCATAATCCATTCTGGTGTGCGTCTTTCAGTTACCCCAACCAAAGCTGGTCCAATTAGCTTTTTACTGATTTTATGACAGGCAGTACATTTTACTGAAAATATGGCTTTTCCTTCATCAGCCATGTTTTGGTCAATTTCACCAAGTGTAATACTGGTTATTGGTCCTATTCCTTTATCTTTCATGGGGTCGGTTTCAACCGCTTCTTTTTGTTCTTCAACCGGTGCTGAAACTTTTTCGTCTTTTTTTCCTTCACCGCCACAACTTGTGATTACTGTTGCAACAAGTGCCAATACCAATACTTTTAATTTCATGTGTAAAATTTACTTTAATTTAGGTTAATATTAAATAGCTTTTTTAAATTTCCAGCAAGAAATCATGGCTACTTTTTATCTCTATTTGTTCGTTTTGTTTTGTTTTGTTTTTAAATTAATTATTCGGCTGGCAGCAACACATTATCAATAACGTGAATCCAGCCATTACTTACTTTAACGGATTTTAATATTTTGGTTCCGCCAACATAAAGACCATCTGCTTTATTTTCAATAACTAAATATTTACCAGAAGCCATATATAATTTTCTTCCTTTTTCAGCTTCTTTTTTCAATTGTTTTTCAGGGTAATTTGCTGGAGCAACATGATTAACCAGAATAAAAGCCAATTTACTTTTATTTTCTGGCTTCAATAAATCGTCCAATGTTCCCGCAGGAAGTTTGTCGAATGCTGCATTAACCGGTGCAAAGATAGTTAAAGGTCCTGCATTTACAACAGCATCTTCAACACCAGCGGCTTCAATTGCTGCAACCAAGGTTTTAAAATCGTCTAACGATTTTGCCACTTGTAATGCATTTGCTGCCGAAACAGTATCAATAACTGTAGATTGCCCTTGTTGTTCAATAGGAGCCACTTTCGTTTGTGCCTCAGAGGCTGCTGGTTTTTTTTCTCCTCCGTTGCACGAAGCAAAGAAAAGTACTGGAATTGCTAATAATGAGATGGTTAGATTGATTTTTTTCATATTTTTATAATTAACGTTAATAAATACTGAACAAAAGTACTCTTCAAAAATAGATTGAAAAATGACTTATATCATTTTTTAATGAATAAAAGATAGTTAAGTCTTTATTTATGGTGACCAATGTTACCTTTATTATTCAAAATCTAATTCTAAATTTGCACTTAAAATTTAAAACACCTAACGATGCAAGCCAAAATTATAGATGCATCAAAAAACGGTTATAAAACTACAAAAAAAATGGATAATTCTCTAATAAAAAACAGTTTAAACAAAACAATTTCCTATTCAGCCTATAGAAGCTTAATAAAAAAATTAATTTCTGAAGGAAAATCTACTGGGATAGAACAATCAGATGAACGTCTAAATTTCAGCATGCTGAATGATACAAGGATGGACAGGTTGGATAAAACATTGAAGATATCCGAAAAAACACAAAATTCATTGGATCATTTGAACGAAAGTTTTACCTTTTTAGTAATTGCAGAAGGCTGGTGTGGTGATGCTGCACAAATTTTACCCATAATCAATAAAATTGCTGAAGCTTCTGATAAAATTGATTTTAAAATTGTGTTGCGCGACGAAAATGAAGATTTAATGAATCAGTTTTTAACAAACGGAAGCAAATCTATACCAAAAGTAATTATTATTAATCAGGAAAATAATATGGTGGATTCTTGGGGACCAAGGCCTTCAATTGCTTCAAAAATGGTAGTGGATTATAAAACAAAAAACGGAAGTTTGGATGAAAATTTTAAAAAGGAACTGCAAATGTGGTACAATAAAGACAAAGGCAACAATACACAGGATGAATTGATTGGTTTGTTGGAGGCATCTTAAATTTTTGTAGAATATTAAATATTAAAAGTTAAATATTAGAAGTTAAAAGTTCAAAATTGAAAGCTCGAAGTAAAAGTAGAAAAGCAAAATATTGAATGATTAATAATTAAAAATTGTTAATCACTTCTTAATAATTTTTTTTAATTATTCATTATTCATTGCTATTTGAATACCTTTGCGCCCTAAATACAACCCATGATTACAGATTTTAATAGCATTCCCGAAACTTCGAAAATTTGGGTGTTTCCAGGAAGCCGAAAGTTTTACACACAGGAATTGCCTGAAATAACCGCCAAAATTGAACAATTTTTAACAGACTGGGAAAATGAAAATATACCAGTTACAGCGGCTTACCAAATAAAATACGACAGGTTTATTATTATTACCGCAAATGATACCGAACAACAATTAAGTTTGGATGCCCAAGATCTATTGGCCACTTTTATCCAATCTCTTGAAAGCAGCTATGATATTATTTTAATGGACAGGATAAATGTGAGTTTTAAACAGGGAGAATTTGTGCAATACAAAACACTTCCGGATTTTAAAAAATTGATTAAAGATAAAGGCGTTTCAGAAAACACCACCGTTTTTAACTCCATGATAAACCTAAAAGAAGAATTGGAGTACGGTTGGGAAATTAATATTATGGACAGTTGGTTGGGGCGTTTTGTGAAATAGCAAACCCAATAAATATCAAGACTGTTTTTTTAACCGCAATGAGCGCAAAGATTTACGCAAAGGACGTTAGAATGAAAAAAAACCTCATTGGCTTATTTATTTAATCGCAATGAACGCAAAGTTTTACGCAAAGTTTGCAAGGATATAATCAAATACTTCCACAATTTACAGGCTAATTGGCTAATTATGCCATTGACTCAAAATGTCATTGGCTAATTATTTTTTCAGCTTAAATAAGCATCAATATACGCTAAAGGTTCTATTGCATTTTCCACACTAAAATCACCAATTTTTGTACGCCTTAATGCCGATAAATGAGCACCTGAGTTTAATGCTTTGCCAAAATCGTAAGCCAAAGAGCGAATATAAGTTCCCTTGCTGCAAACGATTCTAAATTGAATTTTAGGTAAATTAATATTGGTAATTTCAAAGGTTTCAATGGTAATTTTCCGCGATTTTATTTCAACAGTTTTTTTTTCACGCGCCAAGTTATACAAACGTACACCTTCTATTTTAATAGCAGAAAATATTGGCGGAATCTGCTCTATTTCACCTGTAAACTGATTTACCGTATTGTAAATTAATTCATTAGTAAGGTGATTTATAGGAAAAGTAGCATCAACTTCGGTCTCCAAATCGTAGCTTGGCGTAGTTGCTCCTAAAGTTATTTCACCTGTATATTCTTTAATTTGCCCTTGATATTCGTCAATTTTTTTGGTGAAGTTTCCTGTGCAAATAATTAACAAACCTGTTGCCAGCGGATCTAAAGTACCGGCATGACCAACCTTAATTTTTTTCAATCCAAATTTTTGCCGAATGTGCCAACGCAATTTGTTGACAACCTGAAAGGAAGTCCAGTGCAATGGTTTATCTATCAATAAAACCTGTCCGTTTTTAAAATCTTCCGCAGTAAGCATTATACAACAGTTAATGGCATAACAAAATAATGAATCAGCAATAAAGCAACGCCTAAAACAATTCGGTAATAGCCAAACAATTTAAATCCGTTTTTACTTAACCAATCAATAAAAAATTTGATGGCGAGCAACGCTACAATAAAGGAAATTACATTTCCCAACAACAAATAATTAATTTGAGAATTGCTCAAAATAAATCCGTTATTGTAATAATCGAATAATTTTTTTGAAGTTGCACCAAACATAGTTGGCACAGCAAGAAAAAAGGAAAATTCAGCAGCGGTTCTTCTATTTAGCTTTTGGGTCATCCCTCCTATTATTGAAGCACCACTTCTAGAAGTTCCGGGAATCATAGCCAAACATTGAAAAAATCCAATTTTAAGTGCGGTAGCATAACCTATTTCGGTATGAATATAAGGTTGGTTTGGATCAATCACTTCATTCGATTTAAACCAATCGTCAACCTTCAACAAAACGAATCCACCAAAAATTAAAGTTATCGCAACAATTAGTGGACTTTCCAGCCAACTGTCTATATAATTGTTAAGAAGCAATCCGAAGAAAACAGCGGGCAAAAATGCCACAAATAGTTTTAAATAAAAATCGACACTTTGAAAAAAGCGTTTCCAATATAAAGCAAGCACAGCCAAAATGCCACCCAATTGAATTACAATGGTAAATAATTTGGTAAAATCGTCACCGGCAATGCCCATAAAAGACGATGCAATAATTAAATGACCGGTAGATGAAATTGGTAGATATTCTGTTATTCCTTCAATAATGGCTAAAATAATAACTTCAATATAATTCATTCTTATTTTTTAGGTTTGGCTATAATGGCATAAATTTCAATACCCAAGCCAATTATTACCAAAGTTGGCGCCAAGCGAATTCTTCTGAAATTATAAATATCTGCATTAAAAATTTCGGGATTGTTACTGCCGCCGCCTGCCATCAGAATAAATCCAAGTCCAATAAAAGCAATGCCAATTAACATCAACATATAATTCTTTTTTCCAAAAAGGAACTCATTTTTAACTTCTTTATTTTTTTTACGCATCATAAAAGTTTTTAAGGTAATTTGACTTAGTCACTGCTCATTTTACAGAAAACGAAACCAGGTTTAGCAAAAACGGTTTTCCTTTTTCATTTCATCAATAATAAAGTTCGTCACTTCTTAAGTTTAAAAATCGTTGGGTAGCAAAAAACGTACTCAACCAGGTAATCAGAATTCCCATACCAATAATTCCTACAAATACAATGACCAATATATTAACATCAGAAAACAGTTCCAATTCGGGGATATTTTTGTTTAAATAGGAAATAAATAGCATTAGGCCCACAATAGAAACCAATGCGCCAATAATACCTAATTTTACGCTTTGAAAAATAAACGGATTTCTGATAAAACTTTTCGTGGCGCCAACCATTTGCATGGTTTTGATGGTGAAGCGCTTTGAATATACGGAAAGCCGAATAGAACCATTAATTAAAACAACTGCAATTAAAGTAAATAGAGCGCTAAAAACCAGCATCCAAAAACTTAGCCTATTTATATTTTTCGACAACAATTCAATTAGCGGCTTGTCATAAGTAACTTCCGAAACAATGCTTCTAATTACCAGATCCTTTTCAATTTCAGCCATAATTTCAGGTGTTACAAAATCGGAATTTAATGAAATATCAATGGCATTTTTAAGTGGATTTTCACCCAAAAACTCCAAAAAGTCCTCACCAATATCTTTGCTGTATATTTTTGCGGCTTCCTCTTTAGAAATATAGGTGATTGATTTTGTATATTCTTTCTTTTTTAACTCGGCCTGTAAAATTTCTACATCACTGTCTTTGGCATTGTCTTTTAAAAATACGGTAATCGCTACTTTTTCTTTAAAGTGTTTTGTAATACTATTGGTTTTCAATACAATAAGACCCAAAAGACCCACTAAGAATAATACCAATGCAATGCTTACAATGACTGAGAGGTAAGAAGAACGCAATCTTCTTTTTTGATATTTTTCGAACGAATTATTCAAATGTAATTTTTTTTAAAGCGCCTGCAATATACAAATTTGTTGTTTAATTGTTTAAATGTTTAAAGTTTAATGTTGAATTGTGTAATGGTTTCCGCTGAACTTCGCTCAGCGCCAAAAAATGGCTATTTGGGTAAATTTAATAAGTTGGCTGTAAAATATTTATTTAAGTTTTTAGAAGTTGAGAAAATAAATTTGATTTATTTCAAAAAAAAATATAACTTTACATTGCTATGAGAGATGATTCTAAAATAATAATTACTTTATCACTTAAAAAAGTTCTACATCGAGAAAAAGTTCGGTTGTTATTGCTTTTTCCGTATAACAATGCTATTATTTCAAAAATTAAAAAAACATCAGGTTATGCCTGGAGTCAAACTTTGCGCGGTTGGTATACCAATTATACGGTTGAAAATATAGGCTTTATTAAGCAATTGCTGAAAGATGATGTTATTTTTAAATTAGACAAATCGGTATATAATGAAAATTTGAAAGACCCAGTTGTACGCAATAAAAGAGAAATTTCGGAAGAAAACAGTTTAATTATCATCTCTTATTCAAGCTATTTAAAAGGAAAATGCTACAGTGAAAGCACCATTAAAACCTACACTTCATTTATAGCCGACTTTTTTAATTTTTTAAAAGATACTCCATTAGACACATTGACCAACAGGGATGTTGAAAAATTTATTGAAGCCGTTTTTGTTCCCAGAAACTACAGTATAAGTACGCACAGGCAGTTTGTAAGTGCTGTAAAATTATTTAAAGCTTTTTATCCGGAATGTAAGATTGAGGAATTACAGCTAAAACGTCCAAAAAAAAGTAGAATATTGCCAACCATTTTGTCTAAAGAAGAAGTTATTGACTTGTTGCGTTATACCAAAAATTTAAAACATCGCGCCATTTTGGCGATGATTTATTCGGCTGGATTGCGGATAAGTGAGCTTTTAAATTTGAAATTAGAACATATTAATGTTGACAGAAGACAAATATTTGTAAAAAACAGTAAAGGGCGCAAAGACAGAAATGTTATTTTGGCCGAAAGTCTTTTACCGTTAATGAATAATTATTTAACTACTTACCACCCAGAAGATTATTTTGTTGAAGGAAAACCTTATCAAAAATACAGTGCTGAAAGCGTTAGGGCTTTTTTGCACCGATCACGTAAAATTGCAAGAATTACAAAAAACGTAACGCCACATACTTTGAGGCATAGTTATGCCACACATTTGTTAGAAAACGGCATTGATTTGCGTTATATACAAGAGTTGCTTGGCCATGCAAAACCCGAAACCACAATGATTTATACCCACGTAACAAAGAAAGATTTACTAAAAATTGAGAGTCCATTAGACCTTGCAATAAAAAGTTTAAATGAGACGGATAAAAACAACAAAAATATACGGTTATCCGGGAATTATTAATTATAAACAGTTATATTTGTTTGGATATAACCAGTTGGCAACAATTACAAGACATATGGAAATATATTTTGAAAACATAAAAGAGAATATTATTAAGGAAATTTCGGAGGCTAAATTTAATATTTATATTGCTGTAGCCTGGGCGGGTGAGAGATATATTATCCAAGAACTTACAAAATGCTTAAGCAAAGGAATTCAAGTTGAAATAATATTAAATGATGATGACCGATTCCATAAAGCAAAACATAAATTGTCTGAATTTGAAAGAAATGGTGGTAAAATTTTTCTATACGATACAGAATCTTCATTAATGCACAATAAATTTTGTGTTATAGATTTATGCTCAACGATAACAGGCTCATTCAATTGGACTTACGGAGCCACCTTCCATCAAGAAAATATTATAATTGAACGAAATAATATTGAAGTCGCACACAAATTTGCGCTTCAATTTAATAAACTAAAAAGAGATTCAACATTATTTTCAAATCCAACAACGGGATATCCAGAATTAGCACACAAAGTAAAAGTTTTTGGAAGTACAAGTTTCAATGACGACATTGAAGGAACTGGAGTTATCTTAGAATTAAGAGAAGGAAAACGAATAGGCTATCTAATGTTTAAAACTAATTTTAATGTAGACCCAAATTTTATTCCTAGTGAAATTCAAGGATTTTGGAGAAGCAAATTAAGTGTTGAAAATTTTGGAGAAACAGATGTAGGTGACAATTCGTATTATGAATTTATTTGTATTGACCCTGATTATATGAAATATTTAGATTAAAAAATAATTACTAAAATAATAAAAGCTATGAATAATCTTAAACCTATAAATCTTGACAATGGCGTCATTCAAATTCACCCTCTCAGATCAAGTGATTTAATACAAAACGATAAACTGGTTAATGATTTATTTGAAATTTTCGGTGATGAAAAAACATTACCTTTCAATGAAGAAAAAATCATCAAGGATAAAGTAAATATTTCTAATCATTTATTAGGTGTTACTTATGGTTATCAGGAACAATTACGTTTTACACATTTCCTTACACTTAAGCCTATAAATAAGACAATTGGACAAATAATAATTTTATCACCAAAAAGTATTGAGTCAGTTTATAACATTGAAAATACTTGGTTTATTGAGTTTTACCTTAATAAAATGCTTTGGAATAATGGAGTTATGACAGACGCCTTAGCAGGCATAATAAGTAATATGCAGGAGCAAGGAATTGTAAAAATTGGAGCTTTAGTTAAACGAGAAAATCAACCTTCCATTCGTGTTTTAGAAAAAACTGGATTTAAAAAAATTAGAGTATTCGACTTAAAACAAGACTACTATGAAATTTCGAACTAAATATGAGCAAGTAAAAACTGTTGCCAACACCTCATAAAATTTATGCTTACATTTGAACTGAATCAAACTGACAAACATTCAATAAAAATATTGCTACGGCGGAAAAATCTCTGGTTTTTAAGCCGCACAAATCTTATAAAAACTCGTTGTAATTTATAGCAGAGGAACATTTTTTTAAACAAGAAACTATCTGAATTTTAATCAAAAAGACAAATATTGCAGATTTCAAGAATTGAAACGAAAAGCTAAAACAGAAAAATAATTTCTAAAGTTCAAGTTTTTAACAAACAGAAAACGTTCAGATTTACAAATTGAAACGGAAAAACTAAACAGAAAGAGAATTTATCGAATTCAAATTTTCAACAAACAGAATAATTTTAGGATTTAGATTATAATGACAATTCTAACAAACAGAGAAATTCCAGATTTTACAAATTGAAACGGAAAAACCAAACAGAAAGAGAATTTATCAAATTCAAATTTTCAATAATTAGAGAAATTTTAGGATTTAGATTATAATGACAATTCTAACAAATAGAGAAATTTAAGATTTTACAGCTTGAAACAGAAAACTATTAGAAAAAGAATTTTTTCAAATTAAAGATTTCAATAATCAGAGAAACCTCAGACTTTTTTTACAAATTGAACGTGATTTTTGAAACGGAAAACCTAAAAAGAAAATTGTAAAAAACCGACAAACATTCCAGATTTTTACAATCATTAAACTGATTGAAAAATGGATAGTTTAAATTTAGAACTGAAAAATAAAATTGAACTAAAATCTACAAATTACAACACCGCACATAAAAAATTGCTTAATCTAGTAAATTAGAATGTTTTGTAAACAAAAAAATACTAAATTTAAACATTGGAAAATTACGTTTTCAAACCCGCAACTTTTCATGTCCAAAACCGTTGGCTACAATAAAAATTGAAAAAATACACATATGAAAAAACTAATTTTAACAACAACAATCTTACTTCTTTTGAACAGTTGTCAAAAAGAAACTCAAAAACAAACATTCTACAAAACTTCAGATACAGGAAAAATTTTAACTCTAAAAGAGTATGATAATTTCAAAAATGAATTATTAATAAAATTGACAAAGTTTAAACAGGATTCTGAAAATGTTGCATTAAATGAAACTTTGACCGATAGCGTTATATCAAATGATTCTATTATTAAGACTTACAAATTTGATATCAAAATTGAAATTTCCGGAAAAGAATCTAAAACTGAAAAAGAGAAAATATACAATTATTTAAACAAAGAACTTCCTTCTCAAATTTTATATACAATTGATAATAAAGAAATTCGTTTGAAAGATTTTGCAGGAAAACCAACTGTACTAAATTTTTGGTTTATAACATGTAAACCGTGTATTGATGAAATGCCTGTTTTAAATAAAATTATGAAAAAATATTCAGACAAAGTAAATTTTATTTCAATAACATTTGAAAATAAAGAAAATGTAAAACTATTTTTAAATACTCATCAGTTTGACTATTTAACAATTGTTGGTGCTGAGAGTTTTATTGACCAATTAGGTATCCAAGCATTTCCGAAAAATATTTTCATTGATAAAAATGGAATTGTCAGAAAAATTAAAGACGGAATTCCTTATACATCAGAAAACGGCAAAATGATAATGGGAAATAGTGACGAATTTGAGAAATTTATTAAAGAATTACTGTAGCCAACACCTCATAAAATTTATGCTTAAATTGGAACTAGCAGAAACCGACAAACATTCAATAAAAATATTGCTACGGCGGAAAAATCTCCGATTTTTACGTCGCACAAATCTTATAAAATACCGTTCTACGCAATTTAAAACCAACCGAGTAAATGGGAGCAATCCATTGGAGTTTAGAAAATTTTATAAACACTATCCTTGATATAGTTGTCATAAAGACTGGACTGGTAATTAGTGAAGATTATTTATTAGAAATTTTAGAAGAGGAATTTCCCGGAGACCAAACTTTTCTAAATTACGAGGAAAGGAAAAAATACGGAGTAAGGATTCGTTCCGAGGAATTTGACTTTTACTGTTGGCAAATAAGACAAAGATTAGGCGAATTAGATAAAGATATTCGACCATACCTTTTGGGAGATATTGACAGTATGATGGAGTGGCACGAAAAAGGGCACGACCCATTAAAAGTTGCTCAAAGAATTACAGAAGTAATGGGCGAAAATTACGATAGAGAAAATCCAACTTTAATTGACCCAAGCCCTGTTTTAGATAAAGTTATTTCTGAAAATATTGCACCAATAGAACTTGTATTAGAAATGTTCAAATCCATTGTTGACAGTCAAAAACTATCAAACACTATATTTCCAGTTGAACAAATTCTATGGGATGGAGGAATAGACTTAAATGACTTATTCAACAAAGAATCCTTACCAAAAATTTCAGAAGAATTTATTGAACAAAAATTCATCAATTATCTTGAGTCAAATCCAGATAAACTTGAAAAAATGCATTGGAGGAATTTCGAGAGACTTACTGCCGAATTTTTTAAACGAGAAGGATATGAAGTAGAACTTGGTCCAGGTGTAAATGATGGCGGAATTGATGTTAGAGTTTTTGATAAAAAAGACAAATCAAAACCATATATAATTATCCAGTGCAAAAGACATAAAGCATCTAACCAAGTAAAAATAGAAACTGTAAAATCATTTTATACAGATGTGGAATTTGAAGGAGCTAAAAAAGGATTGATAGCCACAACATCAAAAGTAGCAATTGGTGGAAAAAAAGTCGTTTCGATTAGAAAATACCCATTGCAATTTGCGGAAAATGAAGAAATAAAGAAATGGGTTGAAAAAATGAAACACCGATAAAAACTGCGTAGAACACCGTGTATAATTAATGGCTGGTTTTAGCTTGCTTACGAAAATCCTCGCGGATTTTCTATTCTGTTTTTATTTGCTAAATTAGGTGCTTAAACACGCCACTAATCATACACAAAACCGTTGGCAGTTATGCGAAAAAAAAATTTAGTTAAATAAGAAACTATCAGGATTTAAAGCAAAAAAAAATGATATTTAAGTTGGATTTTTAAAATTGAACCGAAAACTAAAATAGCAAGAGAATTTTCTCAATTCAAGTTTCTAACAAACAGAAAAATTTCAGTTTTTAAAAATTATTGAAAATAAAAAGCTAAAACGGAAAAAGAAATTTCAAGAATAAAGATTTCAACAAACAGAAAAAGTGTAGGATTTAGATAAAAATGACAATCCTAACAAACTGAGAGAGTTCGGATTTTTTTTAAAATTGAATGTAAAAATTGAAACATAAAGCTAAAACAGAAAGAGATATTTTCAGAATAAAGATTTCAACAAACAGAAAAATTGCAGGATTTGGATAAAAATGACAATTCTAACAAGCTGAGAAAGTTCAGAGTTTTTTTTACAAATTGAACGTGAAAATTGAAACGGAAAACCAAACAGAATAAAATTCAATTTTAAAGTTATTAGAAACAAACAGAATAAAGCACAAACTGCCAACAACGCACATAAAAAATTGCTTAATTGAACTATATAGAATGATTCTAAAACTTAATTTTATTACATTTAAACATCGGAAAATTGCGTTTTAAAACCCGCAACTTTTCATGTCCAAAACCGTTAGCAAACAATTAAAAACAAAATATGGATACTTGTAACAATAACGACTTCTAACCGTCTCATAGAAAAAATACAAATCATGAGAATATTCATTAGTATATTTATTTTATTAATAACAAGTCAATTTGCGTTTGCTCAATCTCGAGCGAAAAAAATTGAATTAATTAGTCAAGAAATACATAATAAAAATCCAGAAGTAGCAATTAGTATTGGCTTCATTGACCAAGGAAAACAATATTTCTTCAATTACGGAAAAATCAGCAGGAACAGTAAATTGGCAGTAGATGAAAATACAATTTATGAAATTGGGTCTATAACAAAACTATTTACTGGTAACTTAATAGCACAAGCACAAGATGAAGGAAAATTAAAAATTAATGACCTTATAGATGACTATCTACCAAAAGAATATAAATTATCTGAAAACATTAAAGGCAAATTAAAAATATCGGATTTAGCTTCGCATCAATCAGGACTACCTGATTTTGATTTCAAAAAACTTATGGAGTTGGACCCTAAACAGCCATTAGATATCACTAAAGAAGCAATTCATTCCATTATCAACGATAGCACAAAATTGTTAGATTATGGCTGTTATCGGTACTCGAATATTAGTTACGTTTTAATCGGATTAATATTAGAAAATATTTACAACAAAGAATATTGGACATTAGTAAAAGAAAAAATCCTTGTTCCTGCCAAAATGGAAAATACCTTGACTACGACTCTAAACGTAAAAAATAAAGTTATCGGATATGATATAAACGGAGTTGAACAAGACTATTTTGATTGGAATTCCTTATCTGCACCGGCAGGTATGCTTAAGTCCAATACATCGGATATGATGAAATTGTTAAATGTCCTTTTATCTAATAAAGGAGAAATTTCAAAAGCAACTGCAATAACCGAGAAGACATTTTTCAAGAATACAAGAAGTGAAATATGTTTAGGACAAGAAATTGAAAGGCAAGAAAATGACCTCTTTTTTTATAAAACTGGAGACACATTTGCATGTTCTTCAATTATTGCCTACGATAAAAAATCTGATTGGGGGATTATTATTTTGATAAATCAACATAATTCCAATTTGATACGAGATTTGATTCTTACAAATTATGAACAAGCCTTGAGATAAAATCGTTTGCTAACACCTCATAAAATTTATGCTTAAATTTGAACTAAAACAAATGCACAAACAGTCAATAAAAATTTGTTACGGCGGAAAAATCTCGGGTTCTTATGTCGCACAAATCTTATAAAAACTCGTTGCAATTAA
>JBAZGP010000013.1:0-24066 GCA_041652835.1 Lutibacter sp.
GATACATTCACAACAACTGCTTTATAACCCAAATGTTTCAGGGGCATATAACTTAAATCGAAATGCACGCCTTCCACCAATAAATCGGTTGTCACCAAAATATTTTTGTCTTTTATTTCTAAAACTGCAGCATCATCTCCAACACCTTTTATGGTTGATTTATGCTGAATGTCAAAGTGTTGCGTTATGTGCTTTATCAGTCCAAATTCCCCTAATTCAGACAAGCTGGTACGTGTTTGATTTTTATCTTCTATCATTTTGCAAAGGTAAATGTTTATAGGCAACAACTATAACACTATTAAATTTATTCATGCTAAAAAGGTTTTTAAAATCGTTTTTTCTACTTATATTTGCGCTTATTTAGAATTAATCTACTTAAGCGATATGATAAAAGTTTCAGACATAGCGAAGAAGAAAGTTGTTGAGCTTATGAATGACGACGGTTTTAACCCTGAAAACGACTATGTTAGAGTTGGGGTAAAAAGTGGAGGTTGTTCTGGACTTTCTTACGACTTAAAATTCGACAAAGAACAAATTGAAGGCGATAAAGTTTTTGAGGACAATGGCGTAAAAATTATTGTCGATAAAAAAAGCTTTTTGTACCTTATTGGCACAACCTTAGAATATTCGGGCGGATTAAAAGGTACTGGATTTGTATTTAAAAATCCAAATGCCCAAAGAACTTGCGGTTGTGGGGAAAGTTTTTCGTTGTAAAATTATTATTTTTAACAATGCTAAAAACTGTTAACTGACTGCTGTTAACTTACATAAAAATGAACAAATTTACTGAAGACGATTTAAAAAAAGAACTCGAAACCAAAGAGTACGAATACGGATTTTATACAGATATTGAATCCGATAAGTTTGCTGTGGGATTAAATGAAGATGTTGTAATTGCCATTTCCAAAAAGAAAAATGAGCCACAATGGATGACCGAATGGCGTCTGGAAGCTTTTCGTATATGGAAAGGAATGACCGAGCCTGAATGGGCAAACATACAATATAAAAAACCTTCATTTCAAGAGATTAGCTATTATTCCGCACCAAAACAAAAGCCAAAATTGAACAGTTTAGATGAAGTGGATCCTGAATTGTTAAAAACTTTTGAAAAGCTTGGTATTTCATTAGGTGAACAAAAACGCTTGTCGAATGTGGCTGTTGATATTGTTATGGACTCCGTTTCTGTGGCAACAACTTTCAAAAAAACCTTAAATGAAAGAGGAATCATTTTTTGTCCTATTTCTGAAGCCATTCAAAAACATCCTGAATTGGTTAAAAAATATATGGGAAGTATTGTTCCAAGAACAGATAATTTTTATGCCGCTTTAAATTCGGCAGTTTTTTCCGACGGTTCGTTTTGCTACATTCCAAAAGGAGTTACTTGCCCTATGGAATTGTCGACATATTTCAGAATAAACGAAGGAGGAACAGGACAATTTGAACGTACCTTATTAATTGCAGATGAAGGCAGTTATGTGAGTTATTTGGAAGGATGTACGGCTCCTGCACGTGATGAAAATCAATTGCATGCCGCCGTAGTTGAGCTTATTGCTTTAGATGATGCGGAAATAAAATATTCAACGGTACAAAACTGGTTTCCGGGCGATAAAGACGGAAATGGCGGTGTATTTAATTTCGTGACCAAACGCGGTTTATGCGAAAAAAATGCTAAGATTTCTTGGACACAAGTGGAAACTGGAAGTGCCATAACTTGGAAATATCCAAGTTGTATCTTAAAAGGTGATAACTCAGTGGGTGAGTTTTACTCCATTGCCGTTACCAACAATTACCAGCAAGCCGATACCGGAACTAAAATGATTCATTTGGGAAACAATACCAAAAGCACTATTATATCAAAAGGAATTTCTGCCGGTCATTCACAGAATTCATATCGAGGTTTGGTGCAAGTTGGCGCAAGGGCAAATAACGCCAGAAACTTTTCCCAATGTGATTCTTTGCTTATGAGCAGCCATTGCGGCGCGCACACCTTTCCTTATATTGAAGTAAAAAATAAAACAGCCCAAATAGAACACGAGGCTACCACAAGTAAAATTGGGGAAGATCAACTTTTTTACTGCAAACAACGTGGCATAAATACCGAAAAAGCCATCGCATTAATTGTAAACGGATTTGGAAAAGATGTGCTCAATAAATTACCGATGGAATTTGCAGTTGAAGCTCAAAAATTATTGGAAATTAGTTTGGAAGGATCAGTAGGGTAATTTGAAAATGAGTCAATTTGGAAATTTGAAAATTATAAATGTCGATTATTGAATAAATTTAAAACATATCAAGTTAGACAAATAAATAATTATCTTATCAAAAAAAAATTAAAATGGAAGAAAAAGACAACATCATTATCAAATTAACTTTTCAATTTGCTTTAGAAATTATTGAGTATTGTGAGGTTTTACAAGAAGGCAGGAGATTTATAATTGCCAATCAACTTCTTAAATCTGGAACATCAATCGGTGCAAATATAAGAGAAGCACAAAATGCAGAAAGTAAAGCGGATTTTATTCATAAATTTAAAATTTCTGCTAAAGAGATAGAAGAAACAATTTATTGGTTAGAACTTTGTAAATATTCAAAGAACTATCCCAATGTTGAAGAATTACTAGAGAAAATAAGTAATATTTCAAGAGTAGTCAATAAAATAATTATAACATCTAAACAAAAATAATAATTGAAAGTTTTATGATATTAAAAATCTCTCATTAGTTAGGTTTTTTCAATTTTCAAATTTTCAAATTTTCAAATTTTACAAATTAATTATGTTAAAAATAAATAATTTACACGCCAATATCAATGGCAAAGAGATATTAAAAGGAATAAGTCTCGAAATAAAAGCAGGTGAAGTTCATGCGATTATGGGGCCAAACGGTTCTGGAAAAAGCACACTTGCGGCTGTTATTGCAGGAAAAGAAGAATTTGAAGTTACAGAAGGTTCCATACTTCTAAACGGAGAAGATTTGGCTGATTTTGCTCCTGAAGTTAGAGCGCATAAAGGCGTTTTTTTATCGTTCCAGTATCCTATTGAAATCCCCGGCGTAACCGTTACAAACTTTATAAAAACCACCATTAATGAAACGGGAAAAGCCAAAGGATTGGAGGAATTGCCTGCAAAAGAAATGTTGCAATTGATTCGGGAAAAAGCCGATTTATTGGAAATTGACCGAAAATTTTTATCACGTTCTTTAAATGAAGGGTTTTCCGGCGGAGAAAAAAAACGAAATGAAATATTCCAAATGGCTATGCTTGAACCACAATTGGCTATTTTGGACGAAACCGATTCTGGTTTGGATATTGATGCCCTAAAAGTGGTGGCAAATGGTGTAAACAAACTCAAAAGTGAAAAAAATGCAGTGCTGTTAATTACGCACTACCAACGTTTATTGGATTATATAGTTCCAGATTTTGTTCATGTGTTATACAATGGGAAAATTGTTAAATCGGGCGGAAAAGAACTGGCTTATGAACTTGAAGAAAAAGGTTACGACTGGGTGAAATAAAATAAAGTAAAAAGTTGCAGTTGCAGTAAACAGTAAAAACTGGCTACTGAGAACTGAGGCTGAAAACTCAAAAACAATGGAATTAAAAGAAAAATTGGTTACCTCATTTTTAGCCTTTGAAAACAAAGGAAATTTAGATCTGGATTCAACCGTTCATAGCATTCGATTGAATGCAATTCAAAATTTTGAAAAAGAAGGATTTCCTACTAAAAAGGATGAAGAATGGAAATATACAAATATAGCTCCTTTACTGAAACACGATTTCAACCTTTTTCCCAATGTGGAAAAATCGATTGGATTTAAAAATGTTCAAGACTATTTAATCAATGAAATAGAATCGTATACTTTAATTTTTATTGATGGCGTTTTTAGTTCATTTTTATCGGAAACAACTCATGACGACTGTGATGTTTGTGTGTTGTCTTCAGCCTTGGCAAGACCGAAATATAATATGGTAATTGACAATTATTTTAATAAAATTGTCAATAAAAGCAATAGTTTGGCGGAGCTTAATACCGCTTTTACAAAAGAAGGCGCATTTATCAATATTCCAAAAAATACCATTGTTCCAAAACCAATTCAAATCTTAAATTTCTCAACAGGAAGTGAAAATGAAGTATTGTTACAACCAAGAAATTTAATTATTGTTGGTGAAAATTCTCATGTTCAAATTATTGAACGCCATCAAAACTTGTCGAAAAATACGACGTTAACCAATTCAGTTACTGAGATTTTTGTCAATAAAAGAGCAATTGTAGATTATTATAAAGTACAAAATGATACTGACGATTCTTCTTTAATAGACCATACTTTTATTTCCCAAAAACAACAAAGTGTGGCTTCTGTCAATACTTTTTCGTTTGGAGGGAAACTTACCCGAAACAATTTAGAATTTTATCACGAAGGCGAAAATATCACTTCAAACCTGAACGGAATTACTATTTTAAACGGAAAACAACACGTTGATAACCACACACTTATAAATCACAAATTTCCTAATTGCGAAAGTCATGAATTGTACAAAGGCATTTATGCTGATAAATCTGTAGGTGTTTTCAACGGAAAAGTAATTGTGCAAATTGATGCTCAAAAAACAAATGCTTTTCAGCAAAACAATTCTATTTTAATTGACGACGGCGCCACAATTAACTCAAAACCACAATTGGAAATTTTTGCCGATGATGTTAAATGTTCTCACGGTTGTACCGTTGGACAATTGGATGAAAGTGCTTTATTTTATATGCAATCAAGAGGAATTCCTAAAAGCGAAGCTAAAGCATTGTTACTTTACGCCTTTGGAAATGAAGTAGTTGAAAAAATTAAAATACCGCAGTTAAAAACCTTAATTTCTAAGCTCATTGCTAAAAAATTAAACGTGCAATTGGGATTTGAACTTTAATAGTTGAGGTATCTTAGGGAATAGGTAGTGGGCATTAGGCAGTAAGCAGTAGCAGTAGGAAATAGGAAAAATGGGATAAAGACTTGAGACTATAGACCAAAAACCCGAAACTTGAAACTTGAAATCAAAAACCTAAAACTCTATTTTACAGCGCTTAACACCTCTTTCAAAAAAGTATCAACATCAAATTTAGGATTTTCTGCTAAGCCCATTCGTACAATTACCATGTCTCTTGAAGGAATGATAAATACATGTTGTCCTTGATATCCGTTGCATGAAAATAAATCTTTTGGCACATTTGGATATTTACCACCGGCATTCAGCCAAAAATGCGCTCCATAAACACCATCAGAGCCATTTGTTGGCGTTGCAGCATATTTTACCCAAGACTCATTGAGAAGTTGTTCACCGTTCCAATTTCCATTATGCAAATACAAAAGTCCGAATTTTGCCCAATCTCTTGGTGTTGCCCAACCATAAGAAGAACCCACATAATTTCCTACCAAATCCGTTTCAATAACCATAGAGCTCATGCCAATTTTATCGATGAGTTCCGCATACCAAAAATCCAAATATTCCTGATGCGTTTTGAATTGATTTCTGATAAATCCCGATAATAAATTTGTAGTTCCTGATGAGTAATTCCAACTGTCATTTGATTTTCCAATTAAAGGTTTGTTCAATTGAATTGCACTCATATCTTCAGCCAAAAACAACATCCTGGTAACATCGGAAATGTTATTGTAATCTTCAACCCACTCCAAACCGCTGTTCATTTGCAGCAAATTATTCAAGGTAATTTTTGAACGTTCGTCATTTTCCCACTCCTTAAATAAATTATCTTGGTTTAACTTAACTCTTTCTTGTTTTTCAAGCACGCCCATTACGGCACTTGTGATGCTTTTAGTCATTGACCAGCCTAATAATTTAGTTTCTTTAGAAAATCCGGGGGCATATTTTTCAGCGATAACTTGATCTTTATAAATCACTAAAACTGCCCTGGTTCTTTTTTGTTTTTCACCTTCACAATCAAAAGCATTTTCAACAGCCATATCCAAAACCTTATAATTTACGTTGCCAAAAACAGTATCTTTTTCGGGTAAATTACCATAAGGATAAGGCAAATTACTTTGTGAAATTATTCTGTTTGGTTTGAGAAATTTTTGATTTTCATTGGTTAATTTTTCTGGCAAAAGCACACAACCAATACCTTCTTTATAAACTGCTTTTCTTTTTTTAAGTCCGAAAACTGTTGAAGTCACCGACTTTTCTTCAAGATTAATAACGTTTTTAGCGTAAGAAACTGGGCTAAAATCGTTATCCCCGGCTTCAATAGATTCTAAATCTCTTCCAGCTTCAAAAGTACAAGAGCAAACGCTTTCTGCCGAAAAACCAGTAATGATATCCAGTCTTGGATAATTAACGTAAACCTCATAAATAATTGCTAAACCAATAACCAACAGCCCGTACTTAACTATTTTTTTCATGCTAAATTTATTAAAGATATTTCCAAATGTAACAAATATTTAGCCAGTTAAAAAAAAGATTTTATTTTTTGATATTCGTTTAGTTAAACCGTACAATCAAACACAATGTGAAAAACAATTGGGTTCAACAACCGAAACAAACATTTTAAAGGATACCCATTTTATTGATGTTTTGTCCCAACTTTCAAAAACCATTATTTATGCAGTTATTTATGAATAGTTTGGAGTTATCAAAAAAATAACCTGGTATTTCTTTAACTATTTGCATTTTATTTCTTTGAATTAAGATTTAAACTTAAAAACAGAACCGACTTGAAAAATTATCTATAAATTTGTTTTGATAAAATATAAAAATATGGAAAATCAAACCATTGCAGTTGAAAAAATATCAGGGGAAGTTGAGCAGTTTTCAATTCATAAACTCTCTAAATCTCTTCAAAGTTGTGGCGCTACGGAAATGGAAATTGAAAAAATTGTAAATGACATAAAACCAATGCTCTACGATGGGATTTCTTCTAATCTCATTTATAAAAAAGCCTTTTTCCTGTTGAAAAAACACAATCGGGTTTCCGCTTCAAAATACAGTTTAAAAAGAGCCATTTTTGACTTAGGTCCAACCGGTTTTCCTTTTGAAAGATTAATCGGTGCGCTATTGAAAGAAAAAGGATACAAAACTAAAATTGGCGAAACATTAAAAGGAGAATGTATTACCCATGAAATAGATGTTTTGGCTGAAAAAGACGGAAACGTATATACCGTAGAATGTAAATTTCATACGGATCCTTCAGCGGTAAGCAATGTGAAAATTCCTTTATATATCAATTCCAGATTTATTGATGTTCAAAAAGTATGGAATAATTCGGGCAAAACAACCCATTTAAAACAAGGATGGTTGGTAACCAATACCCGTTTCACAAAAGATGCAATAGACTATGCAAATTGTGTTGATTTAACGTTGTTAAGCTGGGATTATCCTATAAATAATGGAATAAAAAGCAATGTCGATAAATATGGCTTATATCCCATTACTACCCTAACCACTTTAACGAAAAAAGAAAAAACGCAACTTATTGAAAAAGATATTATCCTAATAAAAGAGCTATCTAAAAATCCGGATGCACTTCATCATTTAGGAATTTCATCAAAACAAATCACATTGGTTTTAGATGAAGTGCATAAATTATGCAGTATGTAAATTCTTAAAACCAAATTATTCTAAATTCGACATTAATTTTTAGAGATTTTAAGCTTTCATTCCTTAAAAATAACATCAATTTCGTAATTTTGCATTTAAGTTTTACTATAGCTACCAGTACTAAAAAAATAAAATGTTAGACATAAAAAAAATCAGGGCTGATTTTCCCATTTTGAATCAACAAATAAACGGAAAACCATTGGTTTATTTGGACAATGCCGCCACCAGTCAGAAACCACAAGTTGTCATCGACAGTATTGTAAATTATTATTCCACCATAAATGCAAATATTCATAGAGGCGTTCATACTTTAAGTCAGAAAGCGACCGATGCTTTTGAACAAGCCCGTGAAAAGTTGCAAAAACATTTCAATGCTAAAAAAAGCTACGAAATTATTTTTACGGCAGGCACAACACACAGCATAAATATTGTTGCCACCGGTTTTACTTCACTGCTGCAAAAAGGCGATGAACTCATTGTTTCAGCTATGGAACACCATTCAAATATTGTGCCTTGGCAAATGTTATGCGAACGTACCGGCGCAGTTTTGAAAGTTATTCCTATGAATTCAGAAGGGGAATTATTGATGAATGAATACGACAAATTACTTTCTGAAAAAACAAAATTGGTATTTGTAAATCACGTTTCAAATGCCTTGGGAACCATAAATCCCATTAAAGAAATTATTGATAAAGCGCACAAAGTTGGTGCTGCAGTTTTAATTGATGGCGCGCAAAGTTGCCCGCATATTAAACCTGATTTACAAGCGCTGGATGTTGATTTTTACGTGGCTTCAGCACATAAATTATGCGGACCTACAGGAGTAGGAATTTTATACGGAAAGGAAGAATGGCTCAACAAACTTCCGCCCTATCAAGGTGGTGGAGAAATGATAAAAGAGGTGACTTTTGAAAAAACCACTTATGCCGATTTACCCTATAAATTTGAAGCTGGAACGCCAAATATTGCCGGCGTAATCGCTTTTGGAACCGCCATTGATTATTTAAACGATTTGGGATTTGACAACATTACCACTTACGAAAATGAATTGCTTCAATATGCCACAAAAAAATTATTAGCCATTGAAGGATTGAAAATTTACGGAACTTCTGAACATAAAACTTCCGTTATTTCTTTCAATATTGAAAATATTCATCCTTATGATATTGGTACAATCATAGATAAATTGGGGGTGGAAGTAAGAACTGGTCACCATTGCGCCCAACCCATTATGGATTTTTATAACATTCCAGGAACGGTTCGCGCTTCGTTTTCCTTTTACAATACTTTTGAAGAAGTTGATATATTATATCATGCGTTATTGAAGGCTAAAACGATGCTTTCATAAGATTCTGTAAAATATAACTGCTTGTACGGCAATTTATTAACCAATAATATAAATTTTATTTTGGGCGTTCCCCGCCAGCTGGCGGGTCAGGCTATCGCTACTCGCTTTTTTTTGTGAAAAACAAAAAAAGAGCTCAAACAATCAGTTTACCCAGAGCGGAGTCGAAGGGCAATCCTTAACGCAAATCCTAAACTCAATAAAAATTTATTATTAAAATGCTAATAAATGCTTACAATGGCTGAATATTATACTAACATTTAACGTAACTTTTGAACTTTTTCTTGTTTGTTAACTTTTTTTTAATAAATTACGCCATCTTTAGCTAAAGATTTAACCTAATTATTTATTAACCCTAACAAAATTAACAATGAAAAAACTAATCTTTTCCTTTGCCGCTTTGGCATTAACTATTGTAGCTTGTCAAAACAATGATGAAGTAACCCCAAACCAAGAAGCCGCCATTGACATGAGTGACTTTTTTGTCTACACTAATGCTGATGATAACTTATCAGCAAAATCGGCTGAAGGCACCAACAATAGCGACAAATGTGCCAGTATGAAAGTATTAAACCAACAATTAAAAGACAATCCAGGCTTGGAACAACGCATGTATGAAATTGAAAAACATACAAGAACTTTAATTGCCGCCAAAGGAGCTGTTAATAAAGGAAAACCGGGTGGTACAACTCCTCCTCCTTCTACGACTCCTTATTTAGGTCCTATCACAATTCCAATAGTAGTAAATATTCTTGAATCATATGCTGGAAAAGTAACATCAGCTCAAATTACTTCACAAATTGCAATTTTAAACGAAGATTTTAACAACCAAAATCCTAATACAAGTAATGTACCATCCATATTTTCAGGTGTTGTTGCTAATATTCAAATCACTTACACACTTGCAAGTGTTAATAGAAAAATATCCACTAAAACAGCATGGGGAACAAGAGATGCTATGAAAAGTGCTACAAAAGGTGGTATAAACGCAACTGATCCTGCAAACAATCTAAATATTTGGGTTTGTGAAATTGGTGGAGGAATCTTAGGATATGCACAATTTCCTGGAGGAGTTTTAGCGACTGACGGCGTAGTAATAACTACAACTGGTTTTGGTGAAACTTCTGGAGTTTATGGCGATGGAAGAACCGCTACACATGAAGTAGGCCATTGGTTAAACTTACGACATATTTGGGGTGATGGAGGTTGTTCTGTTGACGATTATGTTTTAGATACTCCCGTTGCCGGTGGTCCAAACTACGGTAATAGCGACGGTACTTGTCAAGGAGTAACAAACAGTTGTACTGAAAGCATAAATGATTTACCAGATATGACAATGAACTATATGGATTATGTTTATGATAATTGTATGTATATGTTCACAAAAGGTCAAAACGACAGAATAAGAACTATTTTCGGTTCTGGAGGAGCAAGAGAAAGTTTTGTGCAATAATCTTTTTTAAAAATAAAAAGAGGTGCTTTTCAGCACCTTTTTTTATATCTTTAAATAATTAAAATCATTGAAAATGAAACTTTTGAAAATCACATTAATTTTAATGCTTGTCGCTTCAACTTCTTGTCAAAGTCAGGATAAAAAGGATATGGTATCATTGAATTATGAAGCACAAACAAGGGGTTTCCAACTTGCTATTCAATTGAAAAATAATCTATTGGAGGTTTCAAAAAATAATGAAACGCAACAAATTGAATTGACAGATAATCAACTTACTGAAATTACTGACATGGTTTCAAAAATTGATTTCAATGCTATAAAAAGCAATATTTCAATTGATGATCTTTCGGTGGACAAAGCCATTAAAGGGGTTTTTGAGCTTAACTTTAACAGTGAACTTTATGACTTCGAGTTTGACCATAACAATTTGCCAAAAAGCATTCAGGAATTGTTAAATAAACTTCAAAGTTTTAATTTATCGGAAAAATAAATCCATTAATAGCGTAAAAACAGGGCTACTGCTTCTGTTAAGTTAAAAAAATAATAAGATGTATCTTTGCCGTCATTAAAAAAGTGCTATTTATAAGTTTAGGAAACTAAGTCATTAAAAATGCTCTGAAGAAAATAGAAAAATGTCTAAACTGCCTAAAGACCACAAATTTATTGATCTTTCAGATTATGGAAGGCCAACTGCAAGAATTATTGCAAACGCTCTAAAAGAAACTTCAATTACCCCAATTCACGTAACCGTTTGGTTTATTATTTCAGGGTTAATTGCCATTGCTTGCATGTTTTATGGCTATTATTGGGCAACCGCTTTTTTCCTAATTTTAAAATCGGTTTTAGATGCCGCAGACGGAGAATTGGCGCGTGTAAAAAAAACACCTTCTTATACTGGTCGCTATTTTGACTCGATTGCTGATATCATTTTGAATTTCTTCATTTTTATGGCTTTGTGGCATATTACAAATACAAGTTTAATTTACGCTTTGATTGCTTTTGTAGGCATTCAACTACAAGGAACTTTATACAATTATTATTATGTTATTCTTCGGAATAAGTTTAATGGCGATACCACAAGTCGTATTTTTGAAGATAAAACTCCAATAGCCTTAAAAGGAGAAAAACAGCGAAATGTAAACTTTCTTTTTAAACTATATAAAATACTTTATGGCGTTTTCGACAAAACAATTTATTTGCTGGATAAAAAAGCGATTGATGGCAAACCTTTTAACAACTGGTTTATGACTGCTGTTTCCACTTTCGGATTGGGATTTCAATTGCTCTTAATTTCTGGAATGTTGGTGTTGGGATGGGCAGCGTATATTATTCCTTTCTTTATTGGTTATACCGCCATGATTTTCATTTTTATTGGAATCAGAAAAATGATTTAAGAAAGTTTTTTACTAAAAAAGAGGCTTTTCTTGATTTGTATAACCCAAATCTTCCTGTAATATTTTCTTTTTTGAAGCTTCAACTGCCAACACGTCACAACGCTCGTTTTGCATATGGTTGTTGTGCCCTTTCACCCATTCAAATTTGGTGTTATTTGAGTTGTAAATGGCTAAAAATCGTTTCCATAAATCGGGATTTTTCACATTTTTAAACTGCTTTTTGTGCCAGCCTAACAACCATTTTTTTTCAACGGCATTGACCACATATTTTGAATCGGAAAAAATGGTGATTTCCACATCTTTGGTTTTCATCTTCTCCAAAGCAACAATAACCGCCAACAATTCCATTCGGTTATTTGTTGTCCTCTTATAGCCTTCAGAAAATTCCTTTCTATAGGATTTTCCCACCCATTCCATCACAATTCCATAACCACCAGGGCCAGGATTTCCGCTACAAGCTCCGTCTGTATAAATATGTACTTTAGGTTTTTCAGCCATTTTCTATGATTAACTTTTCTATAATTTTAGGAAAAAACTCATATTCCAACAAATGTATTTTTTGTGCAACGTCTTCAGCAGTGTCACTTTCCAAAATCTCAAAACTTTTTTGAAAAATAATAGCGCCTTCATCATAGTTTTCATTCACATAATGAATGGTAATTCCGGTTTGCTTTTCTCTATTTTCAACAACAGCGTTATGCACTTGCATTCCAAACATTCCTTTTCCACCATATTTTGGCAATAAAGCAGGGTGAATATTGATAATCTTATTTGGAAACGCCTCAATCATTTTTTTTGGGATTTTTAATAAAAATCCAGCTAAAATAATATAATCTGCCTGCGCTTTCAGAAGATTTAACACCACATCTGTGTCAATAAAGTCGTTTTTATCAAAATTTCTGTTGGATATTCCCAAATTTGTGGATCTTTCTAAAACTTTAGCATCTTTTTTATTTGACAGCACAAGAGTTACCGAAATTAAATCGCTGTTTTTAAAATAATTGATAATATTTTCAGCATTTGTGCCAGAACCCGAGGCAAGTATAGCAATTCGTTTCATTTGCTTAAGTTAAATTCTTCTTGAAACAACAAATAAAATGAATTAAAACTAACTTTTATGGGTTAAATAAAAAAACTTTGCCTATTTTTAAAACATTGAATTTTACCTTTTATGAATTATATGAATTAAAAGATTTTGATTTAAATAAAGTTTTATATTTTTGCCGAGTAATTAAATTTAAAATAAAAAAATTATGTCAGACATTGCATCAAGAGTAAAAGCCATTATCGTAGATAAATTAGGCGTGGACGAAAATGAAGTAACAACAGAAGCTAGCTTTACTAACGACTTAGGAGCAGACTCACTTGATACTGTTGAGTTAATTATGGAATTCGAAAAAGAATTTGACATCCAAATTCCAGACGATCAAGCTGAAAATATTGGCACTGTAGGTCAGGCGATTAGCTACATAGAAGCCGCAAAAAAGTAATTTAAAATATGGAGATTAAACGAGTTGTTGTAACTGGACTTGGTGCATTAACGCCAATTGGTAATAATGTTGAAGAATATTGGAACGGACTTGTTAACGGTGTTAGCGGGGCAGCTCCAATAACCTACTTCGATGCGTCCAAGTTCAAAACTCGTTTTGCCTGTGAGCTCAAAAATTTTGACATTACCCAATTTTTTGACAGAAAAGAGGCTCGTAAAATGGATAAATTTACTCAGTATGCATTAATTGCCGCTGATGAAGCCATTGTAGATTCAAAATTAGACGTAGAAAAAATCGATAAAGACAGAATCGGCGTTATTTGGGGAGCAGGAATTGGCGGGCTGGAAACTTTTCAAAATGAAGTTTTAGACTTTGCTTCAGGAGATGGCACACCAAGATTCAATCCTTTTTTTATTCCTAAAATGATTGCAGATATGGCGCCTGGTCAAATTTCTATCAGATATGGATTTAGAGGACCGAATTTTGCAACGGTATCTGCCTGTGCATCTTCCTCAAACGCAATAATTGATGCGTTAAATTACATTCGATTAGGCCATGCCGACGTTATGGTTTCCGGTGGTTCAGAAGCCACAATTACACTTTCAGGAATAGGTGGTTTTAATGCTTTACAAGCGCTTTCAACAAGAAATGATGACCCGTTAACCGCTTCAAGACCATTTGACAAAGACAGAGATGGCTTTGTTTCAGGAGAAGGAGCTGGCGCACTTATTTTAGAAGAATATGAACATGCAAAAGCAAGAGGCGCAAAAATTTACGCAGAAATTGCTGGCGGAGGATTATCTGCTGATGCTTATCATATTACCGCACCACATCCAGAAGGAATAGGAGCCATAAATGTGATGAAAAACTGCTTAAGAGATGCTGGTTTAAAACCTGAAGATGTTGATGCCATAAACATGCACGGAACTTCTACCCCGCTTGGTGATATTGCAGAATCTAAAGCAATTTTAGCCGTTTTCGGTAAACATGCTTACACCTTAAACCTTAATTCAACAAAGTCAATGACCGGTCACCTTTTGGGTGCTGCAGGCGCTGTTGAGGCCATCGCTTCAATTTTGGCTATAAAATACGGAATTGTGCCCCCTACCATAAATCATTTTACAGATGATGACCAAATTGACCCTAAATTAAATTTTACCTTCAATAAGGCACAAAAACGAAATGTATCTGTTGCGATGAGCAACACTTTTGGATTTGGAGGACACAATGCTTGTGTGCTCTTTAAAAAACTTGATTAACAGAAGAACTGAATGGGTTTCATTCGAAAAATTATTACTGCTCGAGCTAAAAGTGACGACACTTTTATTAATGATTTAACCAAAATAATAGGTTTTAAACCTAAAAATATTACCCATTACCAAATAGCTTTCGTTCACCGTTCCATTAAAGAGTTCGACAAAAATACAGGAAATCCACTTAATTATGAACGTTTGGAATTTTTGGGTGATGCCATGCTCAGCGCTGTTGTTGCTGCACATTTATTTCAAATAGTCCCTTCGGGTAATGAAGGCTATTTGACGCAAATGCGATCAAAAATTGTAAGTCGAGAACATCTTAATGAACTTGGAAAGGACTTAGATTTACTTCGTTTTATCAGAAGCAATGTAGTACTTTCAAACTTTGGTGATAACATTCATGGAAATCTTTTTGAAGCTTTAATTGGTGCGATTTATTTAGATAGGGGTTACAAATATTGCGAAAAATTTATCTTCAAAAGAGTCATCAATCCTTATGTTGATATCCTTAAACTTGAAGGCAAAATCACAAGCTATAAAAGTTTATTTATAGAATGGTGCCAAAAGAAAAAGAAAGAGTTGGTTTTTGAAGTTTATGAAGATTCCGGCAATGATATCGTAAAACATTTCAGCGTAAAACTTTTTTTAGATGGTGAAATTGTTGCAAAAGGAAGAGGTACCTCAAAGAAAAAAGCGGAAGAAATAGCAGCAAAAAGAGCTTATTATGCTTTTCAAGATCAAATAACCATCGCATAATATAATATACGAATACGATTTCGCAATATTATTAGTTACTCTAATTAAACAGTGGTATTTTTGCTAAACTAAATTTTCCTTCTTTTTATGCAACTATTACCGTTTGATTTAGAAGATGATTATTCACTAATTGGTATTCATTCAAGTGAAGAAGATTACCGATTGGCCTTTCTTTTAAACAATTATTTAAACATAAAACTGACCAGATTTAAACACAATTTGGATTTTAAAAACTCAACTGCTGTTTTTCCGATGTTTGAATATAAAGATGAAGCAAATTATATCAATTATTATTTAATCAACAACAAGTATACAGAACTTGTGGATAATCAATATAAAGAAGGTTTGTTTGGCGGAAATTACAGTACAACTTCTTATTTAATACCTGAAAAAAAGAAGATAGACTTTCTTTTAAAAATTGAAAGTTGTAATAATAAAGATTTTATTCAAAATTTGGTGAGCAATCTCAATAAAATAGATCAGATAATAACCTCTTATTCGATTGAGCCAATTTCATTAAAATCAAAAGAAAACCTCATATTTTAATTATGACAAAAAATAGAAAACGCACAAAGATTGTTGCAACCTTAGGACCTGCCTGCAACACTAAAGAAATTATGGAAAACATGATGGAAGCCGGCGTAAATGTATTCAGGGTTAATTTTTCGCATGCAGATAATGCAGATGTGAAAGAAAAAATTAAAATCATTAGAGAAATTAACGTACGTCGTGGTTTCCATGTAGCGGTCTTAGCCGATTTACAAGGCCCGAAATTACGGGTTGGGGTTATGAAAGAAGGCGTATTTCTAAATATTGGTGACACCTTTACCTTTACCACTGAAAAATGTGAAGGAACGCAAGAAAAAGCTTTTATGACCTACAAAAAATTTCCAAAAGACGTTCAGGTTGGAGAGCATATTTTAGTTGATGACGGTAAATTATTGTTTGAAGTCACTGCTACAGACAGAGATACGCAAGTCATCACAAAAGTATTGCGCGGTGGTAAATTAAATTCCAAAAAAGGAGTAAACTTGCCCAACACGAAAATATCATTGCCGGCACTTACAGAAAAGGATATAGAAGATGCTTTATTTGCCATTAAAATGGAAGCCGACTGGATTGCCCTATCTTTTGTAAGAACTGCTGAGGATTTAATTCAGCTACGGGATTTAATATCGGCAAATTCTCCACATAAAATTCCGATTATCGCAAAAATTGAAAAACCAGAAGCGGTTGCAAACATCGATAAAATAATGCCTTATTGTGATGGTTTAATGGTTGCCAGAGGTGATTTGGGGGTTGAAGTTCCAATGGAAGAGGTTCCCTTAATTCAAAAGCGACTGGTTTTAAAAGCTAAAAAAGCCCATATTCCGGTAATTATTGCCACTCAAATGATGGAAACAATGATAACCAATCAAATTCCAACAAGAGCAGAAGTTAATGATGTTGCAAATTCAATTATGGATGGAGCCGATGCCGTAATGCTATCGGGTGAAACCTCTGTTGGTGCATTTCCTTTAGAAGTTATAAAACAAGTGAGAAAAATAATTGAAAGCGTTGAAAATTCGCCTTTAATTACCATTCCTGATCAGTCTGTGCAATGCATAAATGAACGTTTTATTACAAAAATAATATGCCATCAGGCTGCAATTCTCGCAGATACCATTTCTGCGGAAGTAATTACAACTTTAACAGATTCTGGATATACTGCTTTTCATATTTCTTCTTGGAGACCAAAATCAAATATTTTGGTATTTTCTTCAAATAGAAGAATTTTAGCGATGCTCAATTTATTATGGGGCGTTAAAGGTGTTTTTTACGACCGTTTTGTAAGTACCGATGAAACCATTGAAGATATCAACAATATGGCGCATGAAAGAGGCTATATAAAGGAAGGCGATTTTGCGATAAACGTAACTTCCATGCCTGTTAAGGAAAGAGGAATGGCAAACACCCTGCGTGTTACTCAATACAAAAGAAACTAATTGCTTTAGCATTGCGTACAAACCAAAAAAATCCAACCAATGGACTCCTGCATATTCGCTGGAGTCCATTTTTTCATAGCTGTATTGAAAATGTTTATTAGCCAAATTAATCATTTTTTCATTATTTAAAGCCTTCCCTATTTCATATGTTGATATTTATTGTTTTTTATTGGTCATATGTAATTCGCACATCATCATCGGTTATTGCATCGCATTCACGTTATGCTCATTTCATATAAATACCAAGCGCGGCAAAAATTGAGCCCGTCCAAATGTGCCAATTTTCCATCGGAGCGGTCTGTGACTTCTGCAACTTCTAAATATAAGGAAGGATTATTTCTGAAGTTGGGTAAAAAAGTATCAAACCAAACTACAAATTCCTTTTTTGGCAATACTTTCAACATTAACGACACTTTTTGCAAAAAAGGCGATAAAAAATCGAATCCGCCTGGTTCACAAGTAATTGGACAACCTTTATCATTCATATAATATGCCTTCGCCTTTTCATGAATCAAAAGTGCCAATTCTGGGGAATATTTTTTAGCATAATCCAAAGCCAACGACAATCCGAAAGCCGTGTTGGATGTTCTCCAACCCGAATTGGGTAGTTTAATTTCGGCAAAAATTCCATATATTTTTTTCAATGACTTTCACCAAAGGTTTTAAATCTGCATACATTAATTTGGCTTCTGGATTGTCCAAATCCTGAAGTGTTTCGCCAATTTTTAACAACCACGCCCAACCATAAGTGCGTTCAAAATCACTATTGTGCATCTTCAAAATAAGTGATTTCATTTAAAATATTTTCTTTGGTAATGGCAGTTTTTAACTTTCTTGAAATGGCTTCATTGAGCTCAAAATTGGGTAATTCCTTCATAATATTCAATAAAGGCCAATGCCCGTAAATAGAAGAATGCCAATCAAAACAGCCATAAAATGCAGGATGAAGTTTAGAAGATTCCTTTAAATAAGTTTTATCGCCCAAAACCTGCCCCAGCTTATTTGGATATTCCAGCTTTATACAATCAAAGGAATAATGATATAAATAATTGACACTTTTTTCATTCAGTTCTAGCTTTGGGTAAACCGTTTTATCAATAACCGCAGACTGTTATTCTTGTATAACTTTATAGAAGAAAAGTACAGTTGCCAAAAAAAATAAAATAATAATTTTTTATACCTTAAAGTTTAATGTTGGTTTTTATCACGGTAGCATCATTTAACACAAATGGCATTGGCATCATAATTTCAGTACGTGGAACAATTTTAAACTGCTGATTTGTGAACAAATCATATTTGGCTTCCAGCACATCAATATTCAACACTTGATTTTTCTCAACCACAAATTCAATATCAATAATTTCATCTTTACTGGTTCTGTAATAATTCATAATAGTGCCATTTTCCACAGAAAAAACATATTCGCTGTTGGTATTACTTTTCAAAGGTTCCTTATTTATTATTAACGATTTAAACCGAATCGGCGTTTTAGTCAACAGCTCAATTTTGTCTGCATTTCGTAAGGATTCAATACTTAAGGTAATTTTTCTGTCGGTGCCAATAATGGTATCAGTGACAATTGAAATAAGTGGTTTTTCAAGATTTCTTATTTCAGTTTTAGTATACAATTTTATGTTTGTTCTGTATTTACTTGCAGTTGTATTTGCATCATAACTTCCAATTGAGGGCTTTTCACCTAAAAATTGTTTCGTAAAATCATCCGTTTTGGCGTTGTAACTTGCCCAATAAGCTTCATTTTTGTTGCTATCAAATACATATAAAACGCTGTTTGGTTTTTTTCGGTCGATGCTGTAAGAGGAATTCAATGAAGCCAAAATCAAGGACGTAAGGCCTATAAATAAAAACACAAAACTTAATTTTTTATGTACCAGATACTGCTGAAATACCGGAACCATAAATCCGAATAACAAAACGGTAAATACCGCTGAAACCACCAACATTTTAAGTCCAAGACCCACCGGAAGCATTTTAACCAAAGGCGAAAATATAATGAGTACAGGAATAGTAAGTACCGTAAACAACAACAGGGTATCCACTTTAGAAACTGAAAATTGTGCAATAGACAGCAAAAGAAGTAAAATAAGTACTGGAAGTATAAAAAATGCGGCGCCCGGTAAATAAAAAGCGATAAATCCGTTAATTAATAACCAGAAAAATAGTGGCGCAATCAATAAATCCTGCTTGTTTCTTTTTGCAAAGTAACCACTATAAATCCAGAAACAAAGTGCCAATGTTAGCGCCACAAATGCAGCAATATAATAATAGCCGTTATAAGTAAAACCTTGTAAAATATCTTGGTATTGCGGATGTATTTTAAGCAATAATTTCCATCCAAAAAACGCCAAAACAGCAGAAGTTAACAATGAAGTTATAAATGGATAAAATCCTTTTATAATTCCTTTTTTGGTAAGTCTCTTTTTTAGGACACCAAAATGAAGCATCAGAAAAAATAAAACAGCGCAAAAAATGAACATTGGAATTACCCATGAAAACGGATAAAATACCATTCCAATAAAAGGAAAATTAAAATACACATCATCTATTTCAGATTTCAAATTATTCAAATCTGAGTTAGAAAAATAGTTCAATGTTGCCATTAAATAAGAAGCCTGATGTTTCAGTGAATTTACATCCATTCGCTCATACGAATCCTGAACGGTGTGGTAATCGAAATGGTCATCAATAAACGCAAAATTATAGCCATCAATGTTTTTGCCTTCCCTAAATACGGTTAAATCGGTGTCATTTGGCAGCATTTTGTATATACTGTACATTAAGGAATTGGCTACCGGATAATCTGTATTCGCTTTTTGAAAAGCTTCAATTAATTTTTTATTTCCGCCGTTGGTTTCCAGCAACATATAACTTGGGCCACCACTTCCACGTGCTTCAAAATTTAACACCAATCCAACCTCATTTGCCCAAGGATGATGATTCACAAAGGCGTTTGCTCCTAACAAACCCAATTCTTCCGCATCTGAAATGCAAATGATAATATCATTTTTTGGAATTTCCTTTTGCGCCAAAAAAGCGCGAATACCTTCTAAAATAACCACCACACCACTGCCGTCATCGCTTGCACCCAAAGAGGAATGCGGATTGGAATCATAGTGGGAAAGCAACAACAATGCTTTTCCATTTTCACTTCCTTTAATCCGCGCTAAAATATTTTTAGCCTTTGTTGCAGCACTCCATTTTTGGTTTACAGCCATTTGGTCCTGTATTTCAACCTGCAATCCTAATTTTTCAAGTTCAGAAACAATGTAATTTCTTACAACTTCATGTTCAGGTGAACCTGTAAAATGAGGCTTTTTTGTAATTTCTTTTAACTGCAACAAGGCTTTATCCACTGAAAATTCAGTTAGTGCCTTGTTTTTTTTAATTTTTGCTGAAGGCGATAAAACATAAAAACTATAAAAGACAGAGAGAATTACTACGAAAAGTGAAACAATTTGGTGGTGTTTTTTGGGAATCATCATATTAAAAATTCAATTCTTTAAATTTAGTTTATTTTTTAGATTATCAAAAAATAAAAGCACAATCCTTTAAAATATTTCATTTTCATTAACAAATTATTAAAACATACGTAACATAAATTGTTTTTTAATATTTTATATTTGCGTTTTATTTTAACAATACCATTCATGGACAGAAGAAAATTTTTTAGAACCGGCTCTCTTTTTGCGCTTGGCGCTTCCTTGTTAAATCCCTTTGATATTGAGGCTTCCTCAATAGATTTTAATAATAAAAAAGGCAATAAAAAAGCTAAAAATATTATCATTGTTGTAAGTGACGGCATGAGTACAGGGACTTTAAATATGACCGATATCTACCTTTCCAGAAAAACAGGAATAGGCAGCAATTGGCTTCAGTTGTATAAAGATAATCGTGTAAATCGCGCATTAATGGACATGGCTTCAGCAAATTCCATAGTTACCGATTCTGCTGCAGCGAGTTCTTCTTGGGGTGGCGGCGTTAGAATTAACAATGGTTCCTTAAACATAAGCGCCAACGGAGAAACGCATTTACCTATTTGGCAAAAATTCAAAAAAGTTGGTAAAATGGCGGGCTGTGTTACCACGGTGCCCATTACCCATGCAACGCCTGCCGGGTTTTGCATCAACAGCAAAAGACGAAATGATCAAGATTTTATAGCCGAAGAATATTTGCAACAAAAATTTGATGTGATGATGGGTGGCGGAAATAATTATTTCTCTTCTGAACACAGAAAAGACAATCGCGATATGTATCAGGAATTTTCCGATAATGGATATCAAGTGGTAAAAACAAGAAATGAAATGTTTGACGCCAATAATGAAAAACCAATTTTAGGCGTTTTTTATAATGATGGACTTCCCTATTCAAAAGATAGGGAAAACAATGCTGAGCTCACTGAAAAAATTCCCACGTTAGCCGAAATGACTCAAAAAGCCATTGATATCATGAAAAATAATCCTGAAGGTTTTGTGCTTCAGGTGGAAGCCGGAAAAGTGGATTGGGCTGCGCATGGCAATGATATTGCCGGACTTATTTATGACCAGGCAGCACATGATGAAGCTATTAAAGTGGCCATAGATTTTGCGGAAAAAAACGAAGATACTTTGGTAATTATCACTACGGATCACGGAAATGCAAATCCAGGAATTATTTATGGCAAAAACGCAAATGATAATTTTGATTCGATTCAAAACTATAAACATACTAACGATTGGATTTTAAATGGCTTAGGAAAAGAAACTTCTATTTCACAGGTTAAAGAACGCATTGAGTATGCCAATAAATTTGCTGTAACCGATGAAGAAGCAAAATTAATTTTAGATTATTACAGCAATTTAAAACTTTCCGAAGACGGTTTATACAACCCAAAACATTTGCCGTTTGAAGCGTTTGCACAAATTCAAAAACAACACAATTCCGTGGGTTGGATTAGTATGGATCACTCTGCTGACTATGTGGAATTGGCCATGTTTGGCCCTGGAAGCGATTTGTTAAAACCATTTATAAAAAATACCGACTTGCACTTTTTAATGCTTGAAGCCGCCGAAGTAGAAAATAAGTTTTAATAGCGGTTTTATATTATAATTTGTGCGGCATAAGAACCAGAGATTTCTCGTACGTAACAAATTTTTATTGATTGTTGTTAATTTGTTTTAGTTCAAATTTAAGGGTAAATTTTATACGGCCCACCCACAGTACTTTTATTCAAATAATGTTTTTATAATATTCATCGGTAGAAACATTTTTCCACTGTCAGGAAGTTTTATAAAACCATATTTGTCATAAAATTTTTCCGCATCTTCATCAATTGGGTCAACTACAACAGCAAATGAACCAATACTTTTAGAAATCTCATAACTCCTTTTTAAAGCATCTATTAATAATAGTTTTCCAACTCCTTGTTTTTGAAATCTATTATCTACTGCTAGTCTACCAAGTAGCGTAGTTGGAATCGATTTATATGAATTCGGTAATTTTTTCTGAAATTCGGTAGGGATTAAATTTTGAGCTAAACTATTATTAGCCAAAGTGTAATAACCTTTTAATAAATTAGTTTTTTGGTCGTTCAAAACGAAACAAGCAGCTAATTTTCTTTTTATGTCTTGATTAACTTGTTTATGCAAATAATTATCAAGCATACTTTTTCCACAAGAAAATTCTTTTTTTCTATGATTAGAATTTAAGTTTTCTGTTAGTTCGTTCATTTAGATAAAAGAGCTTTGTACTCACTTGCAGCATTAATAAGGTTTTCATTTGCTTTAGGCGAATTAGTAATTGCATCAAAAAATATTTCACTATCCTTTTTTGAAGCAATAATCCGCTCTTTTTCTGATATGATTTCTTTAGCTTTTTCTTGAACCGTTAAAACAACAAAGTCAGTTAAACTTCTGTATCCACCCACTCTCGCAGCTCTTTCAAAGAATTCTTTTTGTTCTTTCGATAAACGAGTATCAAATCTTGCTTTTTCTTGTTTTAATTCATTTGTTGCCATAATTGAAATTTTATTTGGCTCAAACGTACGCTAAAAAGTCGTACTAAACAAATATTTGTACGGCTAATTTCCGTAATTTTTTATTTTTCGGTATTGCAGGTAATGAGTTTGTATTATGATTTGTGCGACTTAAAGACTCAAGGTTTCTCGTACGTAACAAATTTTTATTGAGTGTTTGTGCGTTTGTTTTAGTTCGAATTTAGCATAAATTTTATGAGGTGTTGTGGTGCGTTTTTTTATTCGTTATAGGAATGTCAATCCAATTTTTCTATTTAATCCTTGTTCAAAAATTCGTATTAATGTTGAAAGTTGAATATTTCCTTTTCCGTTTTCAAGTTTTGAAATATAGCTTTTTTTTGTTCCAGCTTTGTCCGCAAGTTGTTCTTGCGTAAGATTTGCATCTTTTCTGGCGGATTTGAGCATTTCACTCACAATAAACATTTGAGCACCTTCTTCATATTTATTTCGACTTTCAGTTCCAATTTGCCCGTGTTCTAATTCAATTAGTTCGTCAAAATTCTTGATATCCTTATATTTTTCCATAATTTTTATTTTTTGTTTTGAAAGTAGTCTTTCATTAATTGTTCCGCTTTGTCGATTTCTTTTTGTGGTGTCTTTTGGTTCTTTTTTTGAAAGCCGTTAAAAAGTATTATAAGTTTTCCTTCATCGAAACAGCAAAAAATCCGATAGATGTTTGATTGGTATTCAACTCGGATTTCATAAAGTCCGTTTGTTCCTGTTAAATGTTTTAAAAACTTTTCGGGAACACGGTCAACTTGTTTAA
>JBAZGP010000014.1:0-23669 GCA_041652835.1 Lutibacter sp.
AATTCTTGAATAATATAAGCCAATCCAATACCCGAAAAAGTGGCTCCAACATAACCAAAAAAACCAGTCATTCCACAAGCAGCAGAAATAGCTTCTTTAACAGTTACCCTAGAAGCTTGAACTCCACTAATTAGGTTTTGCGGACCATCAATTAAAAAGCCCATAAGCAATAGAAAAAGTCCAGTCAGAAAAATATTATTTGGCCCTGAGAACATATAAAATCCAATAATGCTAAAAGTTAATAGAGTTAGATATATTACATTTATTGGTGTGCATCTACCATTCCAAAAACGATCAGCCAAATAACCTGCAACTATTCCTCCTGGAATACCCGCTAAAGGTATCAATGTCCAAAGCATCGCCACACTCACTTGACCAATTCCCTTAATATCATATAAAAATTTCGCTGACCAGTCCAAAGTTCCAAAACGAATGATATAAACAAACATATTCGCAAAACTAAGCAACCACATATATCGATTGGTAAAAATATATTTTTTTAAAATTTCCCAATGGGTATAATTACTTTCAGTCAATTCAACTACTGGCCTATCATTTCTATATTCTTCAATAGTTGGAAGTCCTAAAGATACCGGTCTATCTCTAAGTGAAATAAATAGATAGATTGCAGTAATACAACCCATTATTCCGGGTATATAAAAAATTGCTTCCCATCCAACAATTCCTTTATTGTATAAATTAATAATAGCGGCAACAAGTAACCCAACACCAAAAGTTCCTGCTGTATGGGATGAAGAAAGAATTGTCCATTTTGTTGCTCTTTCATTTGGTGAAAACCAATGCACTATTCCTTTAGCAATTGGTGGAAATCCCATTGACTGGAAAGCACCATTTAAACCCCAAAAGAAAACAACGAGGTACAAACTATTCAAATAACCAATAAATAAATGAATAATTGAGGCAGAAAAAAGACCAATTGCCATAAATGTTCTAATGTTCGCCCTATCAGCAATCATGCCACTTATAAACTTCCCTACTCCATATACGATGTAGAAAACACTACTTAGTATGCCTAACTGAATGAGGTCAATATGTAATTTATCGCTGATTAATGGTAAAGCAGGTGAAATATTTTTTCGAGTGAAATAAAACATGGTGTACCCAATATACATCCCAATAAACATCCTCCACCTATACTGTTTAAATGTTTTAGGAATTAAATCATCTGGAACTTTATTTTTAGCAGGTTCTATCTGTTTTAGAGATGGTATTTTTATAGAAATCATATGAAGTTTTTAAGCACTTAAAAGACAAGTGTATTCAAAAATGAATACACTTATCATATTAAATAAGATTTAAGAAAAAGATAAATAGTTACAATAAACTAACGTTCATTTTGCTTAATGAAGCCTCTACTATCATCAATAACATTTGGAGGAATAGGCCAAACGCGATTTTTTACCAAATCAAAATTATTTCTTGGTTTCCAAACTTCATAAATTGAAAAACCTGAATCTGGGTCTGCTTTATTATCATGTCGTCTGCCACTTAATGCTTTCTTAATATCGGCAATGTCTCCCCAACGGCATAGGTCTTCAAATCGACCAAATAGTTCTCCAGCAAATTCTGCTCTACGTTCATATTTAACATCATCAAGAGTTGCTCCTGAAATAGGTGCAAGACCAGCACGTACCCTTACTTTATTTAAATCAGCATCTCCATCTTGACCAAGTGCTATTTTAGCTTCCGCACGCATTAAATATACTGTTGCTAAACGTAATAATGGAGGATTTAAGTCGGTTGATGGTTGATCACCATTACCGTTAAGGTGCACTCCATTAGGATATGAATAAGGTTCCATGTACTTTTTAAGTTGAATACCCGTCAAGTTCATCGTTGACCAATATCTTCTATTTTGTCCAAAATATTCAAACTCATCTCCAAATGCCAATAAAGTAGCGTCTCTTCTTTTATCTCCAGCTACATAGGATTCATACAAATCAAGTGTTGGAGCAAAATATCCCCAGCCATTGTATAGTCCCCAACCTTTGTTTTCTAAAGAAACACCAGGAAAAATACTTCCACCAATAACATTACTTGGTACAGACCAAATGTATTCTTTACCCCAGTTGTTAGCAATTTTAAAAACGTCTTCAAAATTACTTTCCAATTCATTTTGGGTCGAAGTAACTTTATTACAAGCATCAATTACTTTTTGCCAAGAATTGTGATCAAACTCAGCATTATGTAAATGTGTTTTTGCTAAGTAAGCATACGCTGCATTTTTATGTGCTTTCCCATAATCCGATGAAGAAAGCTCACTAAACAATGGTAATAATTCGGCTGCTTTGCTAAAATTTTCAGCGGCATACTCATAGCTATCTGTGACACTTGGGGAACGCTCCATATAGAAATCCGTAGTATTTTCATCAACAATTGGAATTCCTGCTCGATTATCACCATAGAGTAGGCTTAACTGAAAATATGCCAACCCACGCATAAAGTATGCATTTCCTAAAGAAAAGTTTTTTACCTCATTTGACACACCTTCAATACCTGGTACATTATTAATAATATCATTGGCACGCTTAATAACTTGAAAATGAATAGACCAAATATCTCTTGTATATGAACCAGATCCTGATGTAACAAAGTTTTTTATTTCTTCAATTTCTGATTTGGATTTACCTACCACAAAATCGTCACTTGGTATTAATGAATATAAAAACATTCCTCTACCATAAATTGCTGGAGCATCATTCATTAAATAAAGTGCGTTAGTAGCTCTATTTATATCTACTTCTGTTTTCCAAAAAGTTTCTGCTGTAGGCGCTCCCTTTGGCTCAACCTCTAAAAAATCATTCGTGCAATTTGTAAACACAAAAGATAGGCAAAGAAGTAAAAACTTTATATAATTATATTTTTTCATTTTATTTTATTTTAAAGTTAAATTAAATCCTAAAGTAAATGCTCTTGAAACAGGATATTGCCCTCCGTCAACTCCATAGTTTGCTACTTCAGGATCTAATCCAGAATAACTTGTCCATGTCAATAAATTTTGTGCAGTTGCATATACTCGTAACTTCTCTAAATAAGGAATATCTGGAAAAGTATAACCTATAGAAATATTTTTTATACGTAGATAATCAGTATCCTCTAACCAAAAATCTGATTTACGAAGGTTTGCATTAGGATCATTAATTGATAGTCTAGGGTTGGAGGCGTTTGGATTACCCGGATACCAAGTATCTAAAGCTTCATTTAATAAATTGGCACCAGCAACTGAAGTATGGGCTGGATAAGTAGTTGTTAGCTTAAATCCATTATAAGCAACACCTCCTTGTGTTCCTTGTAAGAATAAAGAAAGATCGAATCTTTTATAATTCATAGTAAGATTTAAACCATAGGATATAGTTGGAAATGCACTCCCTTTAAATACTCGATCGTCATCATTTATTTTCTTATCTCCATTTTTATCAACAAATCGAATATCACCCAATTGTGCATCTGGCTGTCCATTTGCTCTTGCATCAGTTACTTCAGTATCCGTTCTTAATAAACCATCTGTTTCAATTAAGTAGAAAGAAAAAAGCGGTTCTCCTACCGCATTTGCAAGTGGATAATGTGTTGCAACTTGCGTTGTATTATCATAAATGATATCAAATCCCTCAGCTATTTCAAGGATTTCATTTTTAATAAATGAAACATTCCCTGAAATATTATACGTAAAATCACCTTTATCTTTATTGTATCCTAATTCAAGCTCTAATCCTTTATTTCGGATTTTTCCTGAATTTTGAAACGGAGATTCACCAATTCCTTCTAGTGGACTTACAGGAGTTCTGTTAAGCCATCTATCTGTATCTTTAATAAAATAATCAGCAGTTAAAGTCCATCTATTATCTTGTGATGCAAAGTCCAAACCAAAGTTAGTTGTTTCTGAGATTTCCCAGGTAATATTTGGATTAGAGCGACCATCAAGTACAATTCCAGTTTGATAACCACTTCCCCCTAGTATTATATTTTCATCAGATAATGGTAGGTTAGTTGGATAAGACGATAAGCTTTCAATATTACCTACTCTACCCCAACTCGCTCTTAATTTCAAACTACTTACAAAGTCAGATTTAAAAAATTCTTCTTCAGACAATGACCATCCAAGAGCAACTGACGGAAAGTTTTCCCAGCGTTTGTCCTTAGCTAACTTAGATGAACCGTCTCTACGAATACTTGCTGAAAAGAAATATTTTTTATTATAATCATAAAGTACTCTCGAAAAAAATGAAACCAAATTATTCTCAAAAAAGGAATAATTAACATCTAAAATTTCATCTGCAAGTGGCAAAACCAGTAAGTTTGAATCTTCATTTTCAAAACCTTGAGCTATAATTCCTTCAACTTCACGTTCTTGATGTTGCAAAGAATATCCTCCAAGCAACTGAAATGAGTGCTTATCATTAAATATCGTATTATAATTTAATGTATTTTCCCAAGACCAATTAATTTCATTAGCCTGAATTTGGGTCAACGTATTTGTTGTCTTTTGCACCTTAGAGGCTTCTGGTACACGTGGATCAAATTCTTTATAAAATTCGTCAGAATGATTTATGGCATAGCTACTTCTTAAATTTAACTTATCAGCAGGTTTATATTCCAAGAAAATATTTCCAAAAGTATTTTTTATTGGATTATCAATATCAATACGATTTAATGTTGCTACTGGATGAAGAACATCTCCATTTTGTCCATCAGCTACATCACTATAAGTCCCATCTGGATTGTACATTGAAACAAAAGGCGGTGCTTTAATTGCAGCAGCGATTACACCATTATAGTTGGTCCCTCCATCAGCTGCTTGGGTTCCTGTAAACGCTGATTGACCATTGGTAACAGTGTATGAAAGATTTTCACCAACTTTAATTTTATCACTTAAATTAACCGTAGAATTGTATCTAAAACTTATACGATCAGCATAGGTATTGATAAGAATTCCCTCTTTTTTGTTGTATCCCAAAGATGAAGAAAAGGAATACTTTTCTGAGCCACCACGCAAACCAACATCATAATTTTGAATTATTGCATTTCTAAAAATTTCATCTACCCAATTGGTTCTTTGCACCAACCTATCAGGATTTTTTACGCCATCAAAATAATCCAATCTTGGAATTCCAGAATTGTCGTAAGCAATATTATACATGTCTGTATATTGTTGTGCATTCAGGGCTACAGGTTTGTTATAAACACTTTGAACACCTGTGTATGCAGCAAAATCAACTTTAATATCTCCTTTTTTTCCTTTCTTGGTTGTTACCAAAATAACTCCAGCAGCAGCACGAACTCCATAAATTGAAGCAGAAGCAGCATCTTTTAACACGGTTAAAGACTCAATATCAAAAGGGTTTATTGGACCTCCATAATAAGGTGCTCCGTCTACAATCCACAAAGGTTTTTCTGCGGAAGTAGTTCCAAGTCCTCTAATTTTAATACTTGGAGTACTGGTTGGATCACCTCCATTAGCCAATACAGTAACACCTGATACACTTCCTTGTAAAGCTTCTTCTACTTTTGTTACTGCGCGATTTTCAATGTTTTCTGCAGTTGCAACAGCTCCTGTTAATTCTTTTTTACTTACACTTCCATAACCAATAATTACAACCTCATCCAATGAAGATGCTTCTGATTCTAATTTAATCTTAAAAACAGTTTGATTGTTAATTGGAATTTCTTGGGTTCCAAAACCAATATATGATACAATTAGGATAACTGAATCTTCATTTATCATTAAAGTAAAATTTCCATCAAAATCTGTAGTAGTCCCGGTATTTGTACCTTTTATAATTATTGATGCACCAGGTAAAGGCATTCCGTTATTATCGGTAACTTTTCCTGAAATTTCTTTTTGTTGTTTGTATTTTTCAACACCCCTTTCTGAGTTTATTTGAGTTTCATCAATATCTTTCTTTTTAACAAGTATAATTTGTGCTCCAATAACCTTAAAGGTTATATCTGTATTCAGAAATAAATCGAATAATATTTTATCTACTCGCTTTTGTTTTACATTTATAGAAACAATACGATCTTTATCTATAACATTGTCATTTCCTAAAAATTTAAATTCGGTCAATGATTCAATTTTTTCAAGTACCGTCATCACATTTACCGACTCCAAATTTAGAGTGATCTTTGTGTTTTGCGAATAAGTTCCTGCGTGAATACTTAAAACCGAAACTATCAATAATAGCGCTGTCAATTTCATTTTTAGGCTTATTTTAAGAAAATTACAAAACAGTATTCTCTTAATAATGAATTTTTTCATACTTTTATAGTCTTTTTGTGTGATTAATGATTCGTTGATTTGATCACCTATTCAATCGGGATTTGTTGCATCATTTCCCGGTTTTTTTTATATAAGTGATTTTTTTTAAAATTGTTTACAAAAGTTTACATCATTGGCGTTAATTTTTAGGTTTACTTATTATAATTACATTCCCTTTTCTTTCAAAATAAAATGGTTCACTATTACTAAAAGAAGTTAAAACATCTTCTATATTTTCAGTGTCGAATTTTGCAAAAAATTGTTGATTGTTTAAATACTCATAATTATTTATAATGGAAATATTATAATGTCTTTCTAAAACCTTTAAAATTTCAGAGAACTTTCTTGTTTTAAACTCTAGCGTTCCTTTTATCCAAGAAACGTACTCTTTAGTTTCAATTTTAGAAACATTTACGCTCTTTGTTAATTTATCCCATGCCGCAATATGATTAGGGCTTAATAATATTGAGTTATTCTTATTTAGATTTTCTTTCTCTCCAAAAATCTCTACAGATCCTTCAACTAAAATAGTATTTATTGCATCGTTATTGTTATAAGAATTCACATTAAACTTTGTTCCTAAAACTCTTACATTCACATCGCCGGCACTCACAATAAAAGGATGTGCTTTGTCTTTAGTAACTTCAAAATAAGCCTCTCCTTGCAAATAAACCTGTCTTTTTTCCCCTTTCAAGAATTTTACAGGATACTTAAGTGTTGTCCCTGCGTTTAAATAGACTAAAGTACCGTCTGATAATATTAATTGAAGATTTTTTCCATAAGGAACTGTTAATTTGTTGTATGCCAGCTTTTCTTCTTTCTCTTTAACCTTGCCAATATTATTTATATTTTTATAATCCAGTTTGGTTCCTTTATGACTTCCTACAACAACACCCTCTTTATTTATAATTTTCTCATTGCCATTTTCTGAAATAATTTTGGTATCTCCATTATCAAGTATCAATGTAATTGCATTCGTATCTATTATGTTATTTGAAGAAGAAGTGTGCTTCGCTGAAAAAAATCCATTTTCATAAAAATAAACCAATCCAACAATTACAACAATTGCTGCCGCAACTTTAAAAATGTTACTTTTTCTAATTATTGACATAAAAGAAGACCTCTTTTGCATTCGGATTACCGTATTTTTATTTTCAATTTTATTCATAATTTGATGAAAAATCATCTCCGATTCTCTATCATTTCTTTTTTTAATCAATTTTTGAGAAGCGTCTATACCTTCCCAATGTTTATTCATCAATGCTTTAACATCCTCTTGAGAATTTGGATTTTTAATAAACTCAAATAATAATTCAAATTCTTCCTGAGTAATTGTATTTTCAATAAATCTTTGAAATAATTTTTCCATTTCCTTATTCTTGTCCATTTTAACGATTTATGATACTTGATCTTTAGTTAGTATATAAGTAATACACTTAGAAATTACAAAAGTCCCAACTAAAACTTATTTTTTATTATAAAATAAATTTATTAGTAAAAGTGCAGTAGTAATTGTTTTGATATAAGGTTGTAATTGAATTCTTATAATTTGTAAAGTTTTCCAAAGATGGTTTTTTACAGTTTTAGGTGTTATCCCAAGTAAATCAGCAATTTCCTGATTACTTTTCCCTTCCTCTTTGGACAATATAAAGATTGATTTCTTTTTAATTGGCAGCTTATCAACTATTCCATCAACTATACTTTTATATTCCTTATAAAAAATATCATTTTCAGTTTCCTCGTGAAAATAACATACGTCTTTCCACAATTCTTGCTTTAAGGAATTTCTATTTCCAATTTCTCGAATATAATTATAAGTTAAATTTCTTGTTATTGTATAAATGAATGAGTCAAAAGACATAGAAATATTGATAGTATCTCTAATACTCCATAATTTAATAAATACTTCTTGAAGGATTTCCTCAGTTACATATTCCGATTTTGTAATTGTAAAAATAAAGCAGTATAATTTTTTTTGATATAAATAGAAAATTTCTTCAAAAGCCCTCTCATTTCCGTTTTTTAAAGACTGAAGTAGGTTTATCTTATTTAAATCTAAATTATTCATACTATAATAATACCTCTAACACAAGTAATTTCAATTGCTAATATATTAAATTCAAGATAAGAAACTTTATTTATGTTTGTTTATGATTTAAAGTATACCATTAGCGTTTGTACAATATTAAACAATAGTTTTGCCAATATACATTAAAATATTTCCTTTTTCTATTTTGAAGGATTCATCTAATGAAGAAATAATATGAATAAAACCGCTATTGTCCTTTAAAAACAAAGGAATTGAATGTAATTCATTGTTTATTTCTTTTAAGAGCGCGGTATAATGCTCCTGTGAATTAACAGGTACTTCGTTTACAAGCGGAAAATCACGAACTACTTCACTGAGGTTAATATAATCATCTTTATGGGTAAATAAATGTGCTTTAGGTTTTTGATTTCCCTCTGTAATTTCATCAGTGGAAGCAATTCTAAAAGCACCATTTTCTCCAAAAATAGTTGAAAATTTATCTATCGCGTATTCATTTAAGTAGGAACTTCCTGTTAAAGCGAGTAAAAATCCGATATCATTTAATTCAACATCTTCCAGCAATTCATCAGAATAAACATTGCCTTCCATGGCCTCTAAGCCAAGTAATTTTGCCCTTCTAATATTTTCTGCATTGCTATCAATTAAAACTACTCTTCTGCCGTTTTTCATTAAATAATTGGCTATTAAACGTGCAAAGTTTGGAGCGCCAATCATAATAATTCCATCGGAGGACTTTAAAAATACGCCAACTATCTTGGCGAATAAGCGAGCTGTGGTGGCGTTTAACAATACCGTTCCCAAAACAATCATAAATACCAATGGAGTAATATATTCTGCTCCTGGTTCTCCCTGCATGGTGAGTTTTAATCCAAATAATGAGGCAATACCAGCCGCAACTATTCCTCTTGGCCCAACCCAGCTTATAAATAATTTTTCATTAAAATTTAAACCGGAATGTGTTGTGCTCAAAAAGACGCCTAAGGGTCTTAACACAAAAACTACAATTCCAAATAACAGGATTGTTTCCCATCTATATAGCAACATCATATCTTCAATATTAATGTTGGCGGCGAGTAAAATAAACAATATGGAAATTAATAATATGCTTAATGATTCTTTGAAGTCAAGTATTTCCTTTAGTCCGTCAATTTTCATATTTCCAAGAATCATTCCCATAATAACTACAGTCAACAATCCTGATTCATGTGCAAACAAATCGGACAGCACAAATACTGCAAGTACCAATGCTAAAGAAACAACGTTTAATAAATAATGCGGAATTAGCTTTTTTTTAATGGCGAAATATAAAGCATAGGCTGAAATAAATCCAATAGAAAATCCTACAATTATTAATTTTACAAATTCAATTAAAGCCTCAAAAGTATAGTTGTAGCCTTCACCAACCCTAATAAATTCAAAAATAAGTACCGCAACCAATGCGCCAATGGGGTCAATTAAAATTCCTTCCCATTTCAACACTGCGGAAACATCCTTTTTTAGGGGGATATTTCTCAATATTGGCCCAATAACCGTTGGACCGGTAACTATGATTAAAGCAGAAAACAAAAAAGAAATTTGCCAACTCAAATCAAAAATAAGATGTGTGGCAATACCAGCGCCCAAAAAAGTAACTGTTGAACCCAGCGTAATTAATTTAAGAATAGCTGGCCCCACATTTAACACCTCTTCTCTTTTTAATGTTAAGCCACCTTCAAAAAGAATAATACTGATTGCTAATGAAACAAAATTAAATAAACGCTCTCCTGGGAATAAGCCCTCGGTACCATTCCAAACAGGTTCAAGCCATTTTGTGCCGTCATTAGAAATTAATGTAGAAGCTGGACCCACAAGTAGCCCAATTAAAATTAAAGGTAGAATAGCTGGAGTTTTAAATTTCCAAGCGACCCATTGCGCAATAATTCCTAAAACTATAATTCCAGCAAATTCAAGCATATCTTATTTTAAAATTAAAGAAGGATGTCATTAAAATTTACCAATCCTTAAATGGTTTTATAGCGAGCATCGTATTATAATATTTCTGATTTCCAGTGACTTCTTCACCAAGCCAAGTTGGTTTTTCAAAAGAGGTATTTTCATTTGGAAGTTCAATTTCGGCGACTATCAATCCGCTGTTTTCACCAAAAAATTCATCTACTTCAAAAAATAAATTATAGCTTGTTGGAATTATATACCTTATTTTTTCAATAGTTGAAGGTTCACAAATTGCCAATAAATTTTCGGCATCTTGTTTTGAAATCTCTTTTTCCCATTCAAACCGCGTTGTTCCTGAAGCATTTCCTACCCCTTTTATGGTTAAAAACCCTTGATCATCCCTAATTCGAACACGCACCGTTCGCTCAGGCACTTTAGATAAATAACCCTGTGCTATTATATAACTTTTTATGGCGTGTTTTTTAAAATCGCCTTTTACTAAAAATTTTCGTTCTATTTCTTTTGCCATTATAACTATTATCTAAATTTCAGTTCCCAAGATACACCAATGGAATAAATCCAAAAGTAATTTCCGGGATTAAAACTAATTTCTTGGTGGGTAACTCCCAACTGCGCTCCCCAAGCATTTTGTTTGTTTGAAGATGTAAAATAATAACCAGCATTTAATTTTTGCGATTGTAGGTCAATAACGGTATCTTCATTTCCTCCAAATTCAAAAATATAGGTTTCAGGGGAATAGCCCATTCCAAAGGAAACACTAAAATAATTGTCGGCATCACTTCTGTATTTTCTGTAATTTAAAGTTCCAGATTTACTGGTTCCTGAATCGCCGGGAGTAAAATAAGGTCGGAAATTCCAGTAACTGTTCCCTGTGTACCAACCAACAGATCCCGTATAAATATTGGTAGTGGTATCATATTTTAACGCTCTGAAACCGAGTGAAACTTCAAAACCTTTTGGCAACGACTTATACAATTCCGCACCGTACCTTACATCGGGAAAAAGAAAAGTATTTGCAACTCCCACATTTAAGTAGGCATACAATCCTTTTGCAATTTTCGGATATATGTCCACTTCAAACTGCACACCATTTTCTTGATACCTTCTGTTGAAATTAATCTTTGCGGTGATGCTTCCCAATGTTGTTTTTCGGCTGTATTTTAGGGAATGTAATTGCATAGGATCAAATGTTTCAGAATAAAAATCGACTGAGGAACTAATTCCTATGGCATTGTAGCTTAGTGCAGTGATTAACTTCTTTTTATAATCTGTCGCTTTTAGATCATCAGGATTTTGATCCAAAACAAGCTGTAAAGTTTGTAATGCATCTTCGGGATTATTTGAATTTTCCTGTGCGCTTGCTTTCAAATACAGTATTTCTCCATCGGAAGGAAAATAATTTAAGGCATCATTTGCCATTTCCAAAGCGCTAAATGGCGCTTCAGCCCATAACTCGTTGTTTATGGCGGCAATCCAATCGGTTTTTCTTTGTTTGTCTTTCCCTAAAATATAAGAAAACTCAGTTCTTGCTTTTTTGTATTCCCCATCCCACGAGTAGGTACTTGCCAAAAAAGAGCGAACATCAAGGTAATCGGGATATTTGGTTAAAATAAACAATAAGGTATCTTGTGCTTGTTTTCGCTGTTGGTTAAATGCCATTTCTCGCGCTTTTTCAAATGCGGCATCAGGGTCTCCTTCAAAAACCTTTTCCTGGGCAAAGGTTTGAAAAACAGAGAAAAAGACCAATACAAAAGTAAATTTTACCATATATTTTGTCAGCATGATTATATAGATTGTTTATACGTTAGGAACTCTTTATTTTGTGGATACAGTTTCACAATACTGTCCATAATTTTATTTGCAATTTTTAAATTATCCAGTTTCTGATAAGCTTTTGCCACTTTAAAACTTATCTCCGGATTTTTAATTTGATTTTCTTCGGCTTTTTTTCCAATGGCAACAGATTTTTCATATTGCTCGGACCACCAATACATATCCAATATTGCATTATAGCCATCATCATAAAAAGGCGATCTTTTAAGCACACTCAAAAATTCCGTTTCCGCGTTTTTATAATTTCCTTCCCATGCCAAAGTTCGTCCTTTTAAAATTCTGGCATCGGCGTGATTTGGAAGTTCGTTTAAAATATAATCGCACAACAATCTCGCTTTATTATAATCCTTATTAAATGCAAAATCCCTGGCAAGATTAAAAATTTCGTCAAAAGTTAATCCTTTGGTTAATGTTTCAATTGTTGCCATTTCTTCTTTTGAAAATTGAACAGCAGGCTGAGTATAAATATTTTTGGAGTCGGGAAAAATTTTGTTTTTCTTGGTTAAATAAGCATTTAATCTTTTAAACTCGTTAAGTGAATCTTTTGCGACCCTCAATATGTCTTCTTCATTCACTTTATTGATTCCAAAGTCTTCATTTATTTTGAACAATTCTCCATCGGCAAGTAAATAATCTTTATAAATAAAATCGTTGACACTTCCTTTATACCTCATCAAAGGAATTTGGTGAATATTTCTAAATTGTTTTGCCGTATCTAAACCTGAGCTCATCCATGAAGTTTCTTCCATTTTATTGAACTTGTAATTGTTCATTAAAAAAGAAATTAAACTTGGCGTCACATCCCAATGCGAGGAAATTGATTTGAATTTTTCAGGGCTTTTCAACATTGGACTGTAAATATAGAAAGGCACATGAAAACGGCATAGTTTATCTTTTTGCGTAACTGGAATAAGTCGATGATCACCGGTAATAATAAAGATAGTGTTGTTATATTCAGGTCTTTTTGCGTAGGCCAACATAAACTCTTCTATGGATTTATCGGAATAAAGCAAACATGCAAAAATATCTTTATAACTTCTAATTTCATCCTTTTCAACGCCAAAAGTCTGGTTTGAATTTAAAATACTGTCCACTTTTTTTAAATACACCCCTTTTGTAGGAAAATCGAAGGGCTCGTGATTTGTAAGTGTGGCAATAATGTCCAATCTCGGTTGCTTTTTTTTATCCAATTCAGACAAGGTTTTTTTAAAGATTTCAGCATCTGGATAACCCCAGGAAAATCCGCCGGAATTTGCTTGTGTTTTAACATATCCCGCTCCAAATTTATCTTCGTCTGTTATAAAATCAATTCCATTGTATTCCAAAAAGTTAATTTTTCTATCGAAACTTGATTGATCACCGGAATAAAAAGAAGTGGTATAACCATTTGCTTTTAAAACACTGATAAGCGAAAAATGAGAAGGCAAAGGATTTAATTCCAAAAAGCCTTTTTCTCCATAAGGAAGAGAGCCTAATAATGAAGGTATTACGCCAAAAGTCCTTCCTGCATTGCTTACAAAATTTTCCCAGTACAACGATTTTGAAATTAAGCCATCTAAGTAAGGAGTAAAACCTCTGTAGTTGTTTTTTCCTACAAATTCAGCGCCAAGTCCTTCAACAATAATAATTACAATATTTGGTTTTTCCTCCTGAATATTAAAAAATGGCGACAAAACATCTTTTGATTTTTGAAAAGATTGCAACAAAGGATATTCTTTTTTATAAGATAAATTATAAGCATTCATTGCGCTTTTTTCATTCTGGTATCTAAGAACATCTGCAGCCAAATAATACATTTTATTTTGATAATTGGTTTCAGACGCTTCAGAAATAACCATTTTTAAACTTCCAAAAATTATCGTTAAAATAATGGCGGTAGCAAAAATTTGGCGCTCATTGGTAAATTTATTAAGCAAATAATTGATGCCCAAATAAAGTAAAGGAAACAACAAAAAAGGCAAAAAATATAAAAGTGAAAAGGTTTGGGAGGCGGTAACTGTAATGTACATATCATTCCAAGAATAGCCCAAAATATCGGCGCCTAAGTTTATAAGTGTGGTTAAGCTATATTTTACCAAGGAAAATTGACCAATAACAACCAAGGAAAACAGTATTATCATTAAAATGGATCCTATGGGTTTTTTAAATAGCAGAAACAATAAATACAAAGGCAAAAGCAACAAACCAATTCCCAAAGCAGCCCAAAAATCATTAAGAAATTTATAGCCCAAAGAGGCGATAAGATTTGAAACAGGAAGTCCGCTTGCGGAAATCATATAAATTTCGAACAAACTTATCAGCCAAAAAGTAATTATTAGGGAAAATATTAAATAAATATATTTATAAGTATTTGTGCTAAAATTGTTGAATTTCATATTTATGAATTATTTTTATTAAATACTTTACTTGGTTTCTGCTGCAGCCATTCCTTTTCTGGTCATTTCTCCCCATTTTTTCTTTTTATTGAAATAATAATCTATATTTCCCCTTATTGCAGCATAAAGTATAAATGGATGCAACACAAAAGGTTCCAGCAAACTTATCATTAATAATTTAAAGCCCGTTCCTTTCTTTTTATATTGATGAAAGGTAAGTTCTTCAGAAAATATGGCTACAATGGAGAATAAAACGGTAAATAAATAGGCTAAAATAATAAAGGCAATGGTATAATCCCACCGCACTTGGTTAAGTCCAATCAGTATTCCAAAATACACAATTCCCAGAATCTCCACAATTGGTGCCAATCTTTCGAAAAAAAACCAATAAGGATAACTTAACATGCCAAGCGATTTGTAGGCTGAATTAAATCCAATTTTTCTATGTTTTTTCAAGGTTTCTATGGTACCGCGTGTCCATCGGTTTCTTTGTGAAATCAATATTTTATAATTGTCAGGAGCTTCCGTCCAACACAAAGGATCTGGAATATAAGCCACCCTATATTTTTGTTTAATTTCTTCCATATACCTTCGCATTCTCACAATAATTTCCATGTCTTCACCAACGGTATTTGTGTCGTAACCTCCAACTTCAATGGCAATTTTCTTATCGAACAATCCAAATGCTCCAGAAATTACCAGCAATCCGTTTAACCTACTCCAAGCCATTCTTCCCAAAAGAAAAGCTCTTAAATACTCGAGAATTTGTGCTCTTTCAATCCATTTTTTAGGAAAATTTACCTCGATGAGTTTGCCGTCTTTAATAATGCATGAGTTTGCGATTCTTATCACCCCTCCAGTGGCAATTACTTTAGTTTCAGTCAATTCTAAAAATGGTTTAATCATTTTTTGAAGTGCATTTTCCAACAGCAAACAATCCACGTCTATACAGGCAACATAATCATTTTTACTGATATTTAGCCCCATATTCAGCGCATCGGCTTTTCCTCCGTTTTCTTTATCAACCACAATCAGTTTTTCAAAAGCGGGATTGGTAGATTTAAAAACACCTGCACGCAACGGTTTTGTTGCTATTTGTTCATTGACCAAATAATCTACTTTTACCAAATCATAAGCCTTAATCAGCTTTGCCAAACTGTCGTCTTTGCTTCCGTCATTCACTATAATTACATCGTAATTTACATAATGGCTCGACAATAAGGACCGTACATTTTCAATAATATTTAAACTTTCATTATAAGCGGGCGCAATAATTGAAATTGAAGGCGCAATAGTTGAAGACAGTATTTCTTTGTAATTAACAAAGCTATTTTTCTTTGTGTATTCTATAGTTTCAACAGTAGAAATTATGGCCAATAACACATAAGAGCCTATTGCGAAAACCGCATAAATAAAAAATAACAGATGAATTATAAGGATTATAATTTGTACTGTAGTTGTATTCATATTAATTATTTTCTACGAATTTATAAATTTTGAGGTATTCGGGTTCTGTCGATTCCTCTTTTAAACCCACGAATTTTTCAATATCAATAATTTTTAAAATTTTAAGTGCCGCCAATTTAATTTCAAAATTTTTATGGGTTACTTGTTTCAACAAAAAAGATTCATCGCTACTTTCAAAGCTATTTTCCAACAGTTTAAAAAAGGCGATTTGTTCTTCAATACTTAATGTTTCAAAATTATTTTTTAAAATACTTTTGGCTTCAACAACCTGTAATTCACTAAGTACGTGTATTGCACCAATTCTTATTTTTTTATTTGTATGGTTTAACAGTTCAATAAGTGCTTCTTTCGCTTCAAACTGATTGTAAATTTTAGCCAATTTTAAAGCAAAAATAACCACAAAATCATTTGTTGATTTCAACCAAGGATTTATATCGGGAATTTCCTGGTCATCAAATTTTTGAAGCACTTCTAACAATTGAATTTGATCCCATTCTGAAAGCGGCGTTTGTAATACATCCAAAAATTTGAGTCCGTCAAAATGAAATAAGGTAACCAAATACAACTGCGATTCAATACGAACTTCCCTTTTGGGATGATTTACATGAATTACAATTTTATTGTAAGCTTGTTTTACATGAAAAAGCTTAAGCTCTCTGATTCCTTTTGCAACAACGTACCATTTTTTACTCTTCAGGCTTGACAATGCGTAACTTATGATTCCGGTTTGAAAATAGAGTTTTTGAATGGCTTCTGCCATTTCTCCTGAAATTTCATTTCTTAACCTTACCAAAGTTGAAACTATAAGCTGTCTTTTAAATTTATTGGCAACTCCAATTTTTAATTTGTTGATAATTTCTTGTTGCTCAACGCTAATTTCTTCTTCTTCATTGCCGGCATACAAATAAGTGATCAATTGCGACTCATATTCTATTTTTAATTGTGCTACAATTTTTTCATTTTTTCTCAAATAATATCTCAAAAATTTAAGGTAAATAATTAAAAAAATGATGGTTATAAAAAAAATACTGCTTGAAATCCACACCACTTTAATTATGGTTGGGGCATTTTCAAAATAATCAATTACATATTGATATATTTCCATGTTGTGTATTTCCTTGGTTTAATTAAAATATTAATGCAGTAATCTTTTTACACGAATTACCAATTCATTAGGGCTAAATGGTTTTCCCATAAAATCATTGGCACCTAAATTAAATGCTTTAAGCACCATTTCTTCTTGGCCTGCTGCCGAAAAAACAATGATGGGTGTTTGCAGGTTCAATTTATTTCGAACATGGCTAATAACTTCCAAACCACTTATAAAAGGCATCATAATGTCGGTTAAAATCAACTCGGGATTGTGTTGTTCTATGAGTTCAATTGCTTCCTTTCCATCAGCTGCAATCAAAAGCTTAAAGCCTTCTTTTTCCAACCTGAACTTCAGCAATAATGAAAGTGTGGAATTATCCTCGGCTAAAACTATTTTTTTAGCATCATTCATTTTTTAATGATTTTAATTCAATTAATAATTCTTCTTTAACAAATGTATAAATCTCTTTGCAGGAATTAAGAAGTTCTTCAGCATCATCTAATTGTTCCTCTTCCTTAAATATATGTGTTAATAAATGTATTGTAGTTTCCATTTCAGAAATTCCAAACATGGTAATGCTTGGCTTTATTTTATGGGTTGCACGATATAAAGCCTGCCAATTTTTCTTTTTAAATTCTTTACTAACCACAGATAAAAACTCTTCAAAGTCCTTAAGAAAAGATTCAATCAACAAAATTAATATGGCGCTTTCCATTTGGGTTTCTTCATATAAAAATTTAAGATCTATGTGTCTTTTCTCTACTGTTGTTTCAGTATTTCCATTATTGCCATTGACATATTTTACATTCCGCTCTTTGGAGGGTATTCCGTACTTTTTCAATATAGCATAAAGTTCTTTTGGCTTAAAAGGCTTAAAAATATAGTCATCCATCCCTGATTCTTTTGCCCTGTTAATATCGGCATTTGTGGCATAAGCCGTCATTGCAATTATTGGGAGTAGCGAAGCTCTTTTAGAAATATCATTTTTAATAATTTTAGTGGCCTCGTAGCCATCCATCACAGGCATTTGAATGTCCATCAAAACAATATCATATATATTTTGTTGTACCTTTTTAACACCTTCAATACCATTATTTGCAATATCAACTTTGCATTTCCACCTTTCCAGCCTTGTTTTTGCCAACAATTGGTTTGTTTTATTGTCCTCTACCAGTAAAATAGAAAGTTCCAAAGGTTTATCTATAGAAAATTCTTGTTCATTTTCTTCTATATGATTGTTAACCAAATCCTTTTTTAAGGGCAAGGTTATTTTAAAAACACTTCCTTCACCAAACCTGCTTTCAACTTTTATTACACCATTTAACAAATTGACCAATTTTTTAACAATGGTAAGCCCTAAACCCGTACCACCATAAATTCTTGAAGTATCGCTCTTTGCCTGTGAAAATGCACCAAAAACCGTATTTATTTTATTGGAAACGATCCCAATACCGGTATCTCTAACTTCAAAATAAATCTCTGAAGTATCCTCTGTTTCAGCAAGTTGTTTTAAGGTAATTAGCACAGATCCTTTATTGGTAAATTTTATTGCGTTACCAATTAAATTCAGCAAAATTTGTTCTACTCTGGTAGGATCACCAATAACCAGACTGGGTGTATTTGGTTCAATTTTAAGGTCTAAAGAAATTCCTTTCTCATCGGCCCTTAATTTCATTAATTTTAAAATATTATTGAAAGACTTGTGCAGGTTGAAAGGAATCTCTTCAATTTTTAGCTTGTCCGATTCCAATTTTGAAAGATCCAGTACATTGTTGATAAGGGAAAGCAAAATTTCACCAGAGTTGCGCATTGTTTCCAAATGCGATTTTTGTTCGGGATTGAGCTGTGTTTCCAACAATAAATCCGTAAATCCAATCACTGCATTTAACGGCGTTCTGATTTCGTGGCTCATATTCGCCAAAAACTCATTTTTTACTTTTAGGGATTCCTCTGCAAATTCCTTTGCTTTTTTTAATTCAATTTCTGTAGCAATTCTTTGGGTGATATCGGTACCAATTGAGATATAGGTGCCATTATCTCCTTTTGACAACTGCCAATCTATCCACTTATAATCACCGTTTGCTGTTTTAATTTTTCGTTTGGTAATGTCTGTAAAATCTATTTTATTATAAAAAACGTAATTGTTAATGGCATTTTTTACCTGAAACGCTTCCTGTTTATTTTCGTAGGTTACTTTCCACCATTTATCGCCCATAATGTCTTCTACTGCATAGCCCAACATTTTTTCAACGGAAGGAGATGCGTAAATAATGTCACCTTCTTTGTCACTTACCATCAACATCGCCTCCACTCTATTTATAATGGTGTTGGACTGTATTTTGATTTCTTCGGTTTTTTTCCAATCGGTAATATCAACGCCCACAGAAACAAAAGTATTGTTTGCGCCAAGAGAATCGCGCCATTCAATCCATTTCATGCTACCGTCTTTACAGCAAAGTTTACGCTCATAAGGTTTCGGATTTACCTTAATTTTTCCAGAAGCGATGTCACAAATTCTCTTTTTAGATAACTGCCCTTCTTCTTTTGAAAAAAACGTTAAATCCCACCATTTTTCTGCAAGAAGATTTTCAGTTTTATACCCAATAATTTTTTCAGTTGCTGGTGAAATATAAGTAATATTGCCATCTACATCAGCAGAAACTATAATTAAATTAACTTCATTTAACAGTAAATCAGAGAATTTTAATTTATTAATTTCAATATCCTTTTCCAAAACTTTATTTTATTTAAAAATAGTTCAACCTTCATTTTATAATTATATCCATTTTATCCCAACTATGCGTAAATATAGTTAATTAATTGAAGCCTTAAATATCTAAAAATCCTATTTTAAAAAATTTTATCAATATTTTGGGAAAATATTCTCGCATTTTAATAAAATGCCCATTTTAAATAAAAATTTGGATAGGAAATTTATTTAAGATGGAAGAAAAGAATTATTTAGAAAAATAGCAAATTAATTATTTTAATATCAGCGACTTAACCGCCAAACATGAGAATTCCCAATATAATAGAGGCAACTCCTATTGTTATTCCAATAATGCCAAAAAAGCCGGACGAGTTTTTATTTTGTCTTTCAACTTTTAACACATCATCTTTTAAAAGTGTTGTCATTACTTTTTCTCCATTCACTGTTTTTACGCCATAATACGTATTTTCAATAAAGTCAATAGTTTCATAAATATATTCGTCTCCATTTAACATCGTCACTTTTACATATCCTTTTTCATTAGCTTTGGAAGCCTGCTCTAAATTGGTGGCTTTTTGATAAGATTTACAACTTTGAAACAGCATGAAAACCAACAAAATCGCTAAAATTTTATAAAAATTTTTACATAATGTATTTTTAAGAATAATCATTTTGAAAAAATCTTAAGGTTTGGGTTCACTTTTCACATAAACCAATTTGTTTAAATTGATTCTAATAATTCAAATATAATTTAATTTCTTCATATTATTCAAATAAAAAGAAAATTGAAACCAACTATTTTTGAGGTAGAGCCATAAAAGTGTTTCGCCCCAGATAGCTTTCGGAGTCATTTTGACCTCGGAAACCAAAAACCAAAATTTTATATTTTGTCTCAAATGGAACTACAAAAAGGCGGTCCCAACTTCTCCAAAGGAAAGGTAAATTAGAAACCCTGAGACAAAACCATCTGGGAATTACTTAGATAATTTTTTCAATGAATTTTATGCAATTCGTGAATTTTAGTTACATTTGACCGACAAAATGAACTTATACCAATTAAGCATTTAATGGGTATTAAAAGCATTTCATTCATGCATTAAATTATTTTAAAAATTCGGCTTTTGAAGATTTAGAAGTCATATTCAAAAGCAGCCTTACAAAACAAGGTAACGAATCATAAAATCAACTTCATAATACAGAAATCAACAAGCAAATTAAGGGTATTACGTATTTTAAAAAAGACATTTAATTTTTTAATATAGTGCCTAAACCATAAAAATAGGCTCGCATTTAATGCTGTAATAAAATTAAATTGAACGTAGAAATCAGGTAAAAAAGCTTCAAGAAAAATGAAAATAATGATCACTTTGTTCACTTTGGTTTCACTGTTTTTTGTGAAGGATCAAGAAAACTTGACCATTAAAGCAACTTTTAACGGTTATGAAGAAGGGTTCTATTATTTTACCGATAGAGACGACTACAGTTTCTTTTTTGAAGGCGAGGAAGCTGCAGCTACAGAAAAATACGACCTTACCAATAATAAAAAATATATCGGCAAAACCTTTAATATTACCTATAAAGTTGAAACCACGACTGGCGAATATGGCGAGGAATATTATGCCTCAATAATAGTTCAATTGGTATTGGAAGAGTAAAGCTTCTCCTTACCCGGAACTGCGAAAAGTCAGTTCTAACCTCTCCAAAGAAAAGGTAAATTGGAAACGACAAGGCAGCGCCGTCGAGAAATTATTTAGATTAAAATGAGGTTAAATTTGAACACCTTTTTACATAAAAATATTTTAAGAGATAAAACAACATAAAAAACACATAAGTTAAGAAAATGAGTAAAATAATTAAGTCGTCAACAGAGATTTCATCTCATTTAAAAGTTAACGGAAATGTTAAAAGAAACTTTCTGTTTATTTCCAGATGGGGCGAATCTTTGGATATTGCCTACGCAACATTATTAGAAGGAAATGAAGTAAAATTATTTGTTGATGAAAAACCTTACAGAGAAATTGGCTATGGTTTTGTGACCAAAGTTTTGGACTGGAGGAAGCATGTGGATTGGGCTGATGTCATTATTTTTGATTATACCGGCTACGGGAAAGTTTGCAAAGAATTAAGGGCTGCCGGCAAAGTGGTTTTTGGCGGTTCTGAATATACCGATAACTTGGAGTTGGATCGAAATTATGGTCAGGATGAGCTTAAAAAACATAAAGTAAAAACCTTGCCATGGAAAGAATTTTTCAATTTTCAGGATGCCATAAAATATGTTCAGGAAAATCCCGATGCGTATGTCATTAACCCCAGCGGAGAAACACAAGAATTTAAACAATTGCTTTTTGTTGGAAGTGATGATGAGGGTTTAGATATTATACGGGTTTTAAAAGCTTATGAAAAATCGTGGGGAAATAATTTTGGCACTTTTCAATTGCAAAGAAAAGTAAAAGGCGTTGAAATTTCGGTTTCCGCTTTTTTTAATGGTACCGAATTTATTTATCCGCTAAATGTCACTTTTGAACATAAGAAACTTTTCCCAAAAGAATTGGGTGTTTCTACTGGAGAAATGGGAAGCAGCATGTTTTGGGTAAAAGATTCGCCTATATTTGATGCGACTTTAAAAAAACTTGAACCCACGTTAGCCAAAAAGAATTTTAGGGGCCATTTGGACATCAATTGTATTGTAAACGGAAATGGTATTTATCCTTTAGAATTCACCTCTCGTTTTGGGTTTCCTCAAATATTTATTCAACGTGCAGGCGTTCATGAACCTTTTGGAAATATGCTTTACAAAATAGCGAATGGTGAAAAATTTACCATCAATGTAAAAAAAGGGTTTCAAATAGGTGCTTTTGTGGTGGTGCCTCCGTTTCCTTTTGATGACAAAAAAACTTTCAATCTATTTTCTAAAGATTCTGTAGTTATTTTTAAAAAGGAAATGAAAGAAGGAATTCATCCTATGCATCTGAAAAAAATTAACGATGAATGGCTTATTACTGCCGACACAGGAATTGCAGTTTTGGTTACGGGAACAGGAATAACAATGAAAGATGCACAAAAAATGATGTATAACCGCATTGGAAACCTTATTGTAAATAACTGCTATTACAGAACCGATATTGGCGATAGATGGCTTGAAGATTCCGACAAACTTTGGTCTTGGGGACTTTTATAATTGTTGTTCTCTGAGTTATCACAACCAAAAGTAAAGATGAAATATGGGATTTCAATAAATAAATTAACCGCTAAGACCGCTAAGAAATAGGCAAAGTCCGCAATGTGTAAATAGCAATTTTAAAGAAATTTGCGTGATTTCTTAATTTTACATTTAAAATTAGCAGCAAATAAATTACCGTACATAAATTGCTCATTACAAAACTGATTATTTAATAAATTTTAAAATCATGGATATACAATTTAGCAACGCAACAAACAGTCCGGAACAGTTTTTTAATATTTTGCCTGAAGATTGGAAATCCCTGATTGTTCCTTATTGGGATAATTACAAAGATGTTGCAAAAATTTATATTCTAAAAGATGATGATGAAGTGGTTGCAGGCGGACTTGTTTTTTCTAAAAGTCTTCCAGATATGAGCGATTTTGAGCGATCGCTACAATATTTATTTTCTCAAGGCTATTTGTATATTGGCTTTATTTGGGTTCCCGAACACAAAAGAAATAAGCAATTGGCTTCACAATGGTTAACTTTATTGAAAAATCAAGATCCAAAACAAAAATATTGGCTCACTATTGAAGAAGAATGGCTGAAATATTTTTATGAAAAAAATGGTTTTAAACTGATTGAAGAAAGTAACGATGCCGATGATATGGAGTGGCTTTATACTTATGTGCCAGCCCCCTAACCCCAATGTCATTAAGTTAAGCTTATATGTCATTTTTTTGTCCTT
>JBAZGP010000014.1:23679-24063 GCA_041652835.1 Lutibacter sp.
GGTACGAGGAATCTCATAATGCTGTGCTAGTTTGTTGCGATTCCTCCTTTGTCGGAATGACAAATATTTCCTTAACTTAATGACATTGCCCCTAACCCCCAAAGGGGAAATTGATAAGGGGAAAGAGGAAAGTTAAAAGTTAATATTAGATATTAGAAGTTAAATATTAGAAGTTAAATATTAGAAATCAAAAGTATAAAGTTCATTTTAAGCAAAGGAAGTTTGAATATAATATTGGTTTATTTTTTAAAAAATACCCCAGAGGGCAATGTCATTAAGTTAAGCTTATATGTCATTTTTTTGTCCTTCCGAGGTACGAGGAATCTCATAATGCTGTGCTAGTTTGTTGCGATTCCTCCTTTGTCGGAATGACAAATATTTCCT
>JBAZGP010000015.1:0-23700 GCA_041652835.1 Lutibacter sp.
GAATATGACCAGTTAAGAATGGGAAAAACATTGTTCGAGGATTTGGAGGGATATCGAAGAAATTCGCCTATCAATACCGTTTCAAATGTGAGTACACCTCTTTTATCATATACTGGTAAAGAAGATACGCAGGTGAATCCTAATCAAACAATGGAATTTTATTTGGCTCTACGTAGGTTAAAAAAGGAACACATTATGTTAGTGTACCCTAAGGAAGACCACGTAATTCAAGGGTATGAAAATCAAATTGATTTAACAAACCGTATTACCGATTGGTTTGGGTATTATTTAAAAGATGAAAAAAAACCAACATGGTTTCAATCACAATAAGGGTGAAATAAACAATGCAGTTCCTATAAATTTGGAACTGCATTGCATGTTGTAATAATCCAATAAACTAATTAGTTAGAGATTTTATACAACCTTCTTGGACATTGAATGTCACTTTCTTGAAATTTACTCCACAATACTGTAGTATTGTCGCTGGCAGTACAAAGATCGCCAATCACTGTAGTACAATTTCCTTCAAGATTACAAGGATTTGATGGAGATACATATTTGTAACCCTTCACTTGGGTTAGCATTTCTGTACTACTCATTGACATGGTAACAAAAGCTCCAGCGATACCAATAGCCATAACGGCTAAGGGCATTATCAGTTTTTTAATAAAATTTGTTTTCATAATCTAAATATTTAAATGATGACCTACTCTTTTTTACAGGTTTTCAGTCTTATCCCTGATATCGGCCGATATATTATTGTTTAATCATTGAGCGTAAGAACTTGCAGCGTTCATTTGATCTAAATGTTCCATAAGTTTATAGCGCACAATTTTTTCACCAATTAGCGCATATAAAAAATGTCTTGATACAAGCATACTTTTCATTTTACTATTGTTGATGTCATAAACAGGAAAACTTGATCGATAGGTGGCATCAGTAAGGTTATACACATCAACAATACTAGCAATTTTCCAAATATTTTCTTCTTCATATAAGCCAGGCAATGCTGAATTAACATATAATAAATCACCATCAACAGCACTTGTTTTATTGACCACTAATGGTGGTTCAGCAAAAGTTTTCATAGTCCTGTTTTTCTTCTGTACCAATCGAATCTTTGCTTGGCTAACAGTATCTATGGTGTTCCCCCGATAATCCAATTGGAGAAGCGGATTGGCAACAATAAATTCATTCCGATAGCGATACACATAAACAATTCGTTTAAGCTGTTGATTAAAATGGAGACTGCCGTCTGTGTCGAATATCCCATCAAACTGTTTTTGTAAAAGCTTAGTATCATAGTTTACAATTGTAGTGTCCCCAAGGTTTAAAGTGCCAAGAAGGCTTTCCCCATTTTTAGGTGTTATGTAACGAATGGCCATATTCATGGAATCCATTGGTTCCAATCGAGAGAAATAATAGCCACTATTGATTCTTAAAGAAGCTTTCCAATCGCTTATACTGCCTTTAAATACGTAGGGAACAATCCCTTCAAAAACAAAAAAATGATCATCTTGTACTCTGATTTGAGGAGAACGAAATGGTAGGTTTTTTTCTTTCAATACGATATTATAAACCGTTCTTTTCTGTAATGTACTATCCAATACCATTATCTGTAATGGAGCTGTATAGTTGCCTAAATAGATGTTACCATCACCGCTTCCTGCAAAATAATAGGAATTATACGTCAAGTCAGTTTGGCGAACTTCCTGAGCAACATGCTGTGGGAACCTACGAATAAACCGATTGTGATAATGAATGATATCTTCTGAGCGGTTAAACAGTTGAATTATCATCACAACACTAAAAATAGTGCAAATAAGAAGGAAAATAAATTTCAGTTTATAGCTCATAATTTTAAAGTTTTGCGTTTAAACAATAACGTGTGTTTTGTTTTTAGCAGAATGGCAAATACAGCTAAAAAAATAAAGAATATATTAAAAACCAAATGTTGATTCCAAGTCATTTTTTCCAAAATTCCACCACAAGAACATGGAACAAAAGAACTATAATTCAGGATAATATAAATGTAAGCGGTGAACATTGTCATCAATGAATAAGCCGCAAACAAGCCAATAAATCTAAACTTTGGAATCAGCAACAGTATCGCAATGATAAATTCAGATGCAGGAAGTGTAATAGGTATCCAACCAACGAAAGCACTTACCAAAGGTGATTGTCCCAATTGAATTCTAAAATTTTCAAAATCTAAAAGTTTACTTGTGGCAGCGTAAGTAAGCATTACAACATACATATAACATATAACAATTATAATAATATTTCTGAATCGGAAGCTAACTTTCATATCGAATGATGTATTGATTAAAACTCGATATAAAATTCTTAAAAAATATAACGATAAAGGTTGTCTAATCAGTAATTTAGCTTGCTTAAAAAGTATTGTGTTTAGAGTTACTTAAAACTATAGTAATAGAAGTTTTTCTTTATCTAAAGGTTTTGGTTAGTTTTAAAATTGAGTAGAAAACGTTTTTTGATTATAATTTTCTCTAAATATCAATGGGAGAGTATCCAAATAATTTTTTAAAGGCTTTTGAAAAATTTGGATAGGTATTAAAACCACACATCAATGCAATTTCTTTTAATTGTATTGTTGTTTGTTGAATTAAAAGGTGAGCCTTGTTAAGGCGTTTGGTATTATAAAATTGATGAATACTCGTTTTAAATAAATATTTAAATCCATATTTTAGTTTATATTCATTAGTCCCAAAAATTCTTGAAAGTTCTTTTATTGTTGGTAGGGGTTTGTCCAAATTATTTAAAATGTAATCATAGACTTCCTGTATTAATTGTACATCCGATAAACGGTAAAGTCCTTTTGGTTTTGTATTGCTGGTGGCAGAAATCAATTTTGTTGGCAAGACAGTTTCTTCAATCACATTGTTTACTGAACTAACTAAAATATCATTACCGGGTAAAAGTCTTGAAATAATACAGAATGAAGGAATAAGCAGTTTATTTTGTGTGATATAAGTAAGTTGTGAAGTAGAATGATGGTTCAAATTCGATGACAATTCATCCTTTATTCCATTCCATACGGTAAGAGATTCTTCTGATAGAAGCGTTGAAAATTTTTTATTAATTAAATCTGCAGGAGTATATCCCAAATTATTGAATATAACTGAATTAAAATTTTTGATTATAAAATTTGAATCCAAAATAAAAGTAGTTTGAACAAGATATTTATAGGTTTGATGTGGGTTTACATAGCCTTTATGTAAAATTAAGCCATTCATTTCTTCTGCTAACATGTTTACCAATACAGTTAGGATTTCAAGATCATCATCTTCTCCTGACCGTTGAATTCGATGTAAAAAATTACCATTTCCCATTTGAAGTAACATTTGATAAATATTCTGAAAACGCAATTGATTTAAATCTGAGTCCATAAGGCGGTAAAATTTATGTTCAATTTAAAATGGATGTAAGCTATTTATAATTTGATAGGAATGCCAACGCGGCATTTTGATCCTCAAATAATTGTGTTGGTACCGATGGTTTATTTATTTTTACATAGAAAGTGGCGATTGTTTGTGATACTTTTTGATGAACAAGAAAACCAACGGCTTTAGTCAGAACAGAGCCGGAATGCGCTAAATAATCTCTAGCAGCTTTATCAAAGTCCACAACTCCCCTAATATCGCAAAAAATAGGATAAGCGACTTCATTCTGAAATCGAATACGATCAGCAACAACGCGTTGAGCAGCTATTAAATCAATAACCAAATCAGGCTTATATTCAAAAAAAAGTATTTGGTCTTTTATCCAAAATTTAGCATACTCATTCTCAAATAGTTCCGTATTCATTTCATATAATTTTTAGTAAAGTAAAGCAAAATAAAATTATTGAATGAATTACCGTGTGTCAAATTTAGATATTTACCAACAAATGAATGTAATGTTTGTCAAATCCGTAGTTTAAATTGTCGTAAACGGATTTTTATTTAAACAGAAACAATCGTCTCATTTTTTTTATTGAATTTTAAATCCTGTACTTCTGAAATAGTTAGAAATATAGTATTAAACAAGTTCACATAATTAATAATAAGCTATGGCAAAGATTAGAGCTAACAATTTTTTAGATACCGTAAATGAGGTTTTTACTGATGCAAAAAATGCAGGTGTTTTACATCTCTATGCAGAAGGAGGTGAATTTTTAGGAAGAACCCTTCAAATAAAAAACAAAAATCTATTTCATTTTGGAACTACTGGTTATTTAGGATTGGAACAAGATTTTCGTTTAAAAGAGGCAGCAATTAATGCCATTACAAATTATGGAACTCAATATCCGTTGTCCAAATCTTATATTTCTCATCCATTGTATAAAACACTCGAAGAACAGATTGTCAAAATGTATAACCACCCCATCATCATTACAAAAAATAGCACCTTAGGTCATCTTGGAGTTATCCCAAGTGTTGTAGATGATCAAGATGCAATTATTTTGGATCATCAAGTGCATTGGAGTGTACAGAGTGCTGCAAAAACCCTTAAATCCAGAAGCGTAACTATTGAAATGATTCGTCACAATAGCCTTCAAATGCTGGAAGATAAAATTAAAGCATTGTCTTCAAAACACAGAAGAATCTGGTATATGGTAGATGGCATCTATTCCATGTATGGCGATTATGCTCCTATTAAAGAATTATTAGCATTATGCAATAAGTATCCTCAACTATTTTTGTATTGTGATGATGTTCATGGTATGAGTTGGACAGGGAAAAATGGTACAGGTTATGTCCTTAGTCAACTAAGCGAACTTCCGAATAATATATTAATTTTCGGAACACTTAGCAAAACCTTTGGTGCAAGTGGTGCCTTTCTCACTTGTGCTGATTCCAAAATGTATCAAAAGATTAAAACCTTTGGAGGACCACTTACTTTCTCAGCACAATTAGAACCAGCTTCAGTAGGAGCAGCAATCGCATCTTCTAAAATTCATTTATCACCTGAAATCTATACCCTCCAATCAGAATTAAAGGAACGTATTGATTTGTTTAATAACCTACTAAACCAGACAGATTTACCATTGGTTAATAAAAATGATTCCCCTGTTTTTTATATTGGTACAGGAATGCCAAAAACGGGATACAATTTTGTCAATAGATTGATGAATGAAGGGTTCTATGTCAATCTATGACTTTTTCCAGCAGTACCAGTCAAAAATACAGGAGTACGAATCACAATTTCTAGGCACAATCAAAAAGAAGAAATAAAAGGATTGGTAGAAGCTATGGATTATCATTTTCCAAAAGCCTTAGCCGATACCAACACAACAAAAAGAAATGTTTATAGTGCATTTAAAATTCCAACACCAGAATCGATTGTCCCTATAAACTTGGATAATCTGACTGTTCAAATAGAACATACAATCAAAAACATAACTAAAGAAGAATGGAACCAATTGTTGGGAAAACAAGGTGTATTTGATTGGGATGGATTATTATTTTTAGAAAGTGTTTTTCAAAATAATAAACTGAAGGAACACAATTGGCAGTTCTATTATATTATAATTAGGGATCCTAAAAATCAACCTATTCTAGCAACATTTTTTACTTATAATCTTTGGAAAGAAGATATGTTAACTTCAGAAGCTGTTTCTTTTAAATTAGAACAACAAAGAAAGAAAAACCCTTACCTTTTTACTTCGTACGTTCTTAATATGGGGTCTCTTTTTACTGAAGGGCAACATTATTATCTAAATAAAAATCATCCCTTTTGGACAAAAGCTATTAATATAATGTTTCAAAAATTAGAAGATTTGGATTTAAAACTTGCTCCTTCAATGCTAGTATTAAGGGATTTTGAAATTGACTCTCAACTCAACCGTATTTTTCATCAACAGGGTTTTATCAAAACTAGCATGCCAGAATCATGTATTATTGAAAATCTTCCTTGGAACAATACAGATGAATATGTTGCCTCCTTATCTACCCGAAACCGACGTCATTTCAGGAAAGAAATACTACCCTTTGAATCCTGTTTTAAAATAACCCACAAAACAGAATTAACACCCCAAGAAATAACTCATTTTCACAAATTATATGAAAATGTAAGAGAGAATAATCTTGGATTAAATACTTTTTCATTTCCAAAAAAGATGTTTGAAATCATGTCTGACCACCCAAATTGGGAGTTTATTATTCTAACTATTAAAAAAGAGTTGGAACCTAAGATCACTACTCCTGTAGGTGTCATGTTTTGCTATAAAAACGGAAATCATACGTATATTCCAGCCTTTGTCGGATTGGATTATACTCATTTAAAGAAATATCAAATCTATCGTCAGCTTTTATATCAAACTATTAAAAGAGCCAAAGCACTTCTTTTTAAAAGAATTGATTTTGGAATGACAGCTAGCTTTGAAAAGAAAAAGTTAGGTGCAAAAATAAAACCTAAAGTAGCCTATATTCAGGCAAAAGATAACTTTTCAATGGAGATGATGGACTCCATAGATAATATAAGCTAAACTATTGAAATTAACTTCAAAAAACCAATTCAAAATTTATCCTATAATATTTACCCCTCTGTAACAAATGAATTTACACGTGTAATTAGATGGTTTATAACAGCATTATTTCCGATTTAGACAAAAAACTTGAGGCTTTAGAAATGGAAAATAATGATTCCATATTTAAATCTGAAGCAGGAATAACTTATACAGAAATCAGTATTAAAAGATTACAAAAATTAATCATTGATCAAGGTTTTAAATCCTTAAGTGCTGAAATTCATTTTTTCAAACACATCAAACCTCAGGTGTTTAGCAAACTCATCTATTATGTTAAACTCATTAATATTGAAAGTAAAAGACCTAGGAGTCGTTCCAAATCTCAAATAAAATATCTCAACAATCATATTGATAAGCTACAAATATACTTTAATGATAATTTGGAATTCTATCATTATTACCGCAGAGGAGCCACATTTTTGGATGAACAGTATTTTGTTAGAGGAAAAGCTGATTTAAGATTGCATCCAGATTCTTTTCATTTCTTTACCGATGAACAATTTTCCACTAGTCAAGATAATACAGTAGCTACCATAATGGCTTATGATATGCTTATTGTATATCTGCAACAGGAGATAGAAAAATTAGAAAATAAATTCGAAACCGTGATACCAAAATCAATGTATAAACAATCAAAATTATTCTGGACAGGAAGTAAAACAGATCTTATTGAACTTATCTATGCACTTCACAGTAGTGGAGTGATTAATAGCGGAACCGCTGATATCAAAGAATTAGCATCGGTATTTGAGCAATTATTCAATATCGAATTAGGTAATTATTATCATACTTTCATTGAAATACGATCCCGTAAATGTAACAATACTAAGTTCTTGGATAGATTGAAAGAATCCTTAATAAAGCGTATAGAAATATTAGATGAATAATTCCCAACCTGTACCCAAGTTGGGAAAACAATTAGGGCTGGCATATCATATAATTTACACTTATCTGATAGTTAGCATTTCCGTTTTAAACTACAAATAGAATCAATTTAATTCATTAAAAATGATGCTAAAAAACACCCACCTATGGATCAACTATTGAATAAACATCATTAATTACTTTCAAATTTGTAAAACGAAAGTTAAATAATTATTAAAACCGTCTAATAAAATTGATTATTGGCGGCTTTGTTAACCAAAAATTTGTTTTACATATGGCAGCTACAATTATTACCACAGAAGATCTTCGGGAATTCAAAATGGAATTGCTTGACGACATTAAGAAAATTATCAATAACCAATCAGGTCACAGAAGTAAAAAGTGGCTAAAATCACCTGAGGTTCGAGAACTTTTGGGAATTTCTCCAGGGACATTGCAAAACCTTAGGATAAACGGTACACTACCCTACACAAAAATTGGTGGTGTGTTGTATTACGATTATCAGGAGATTTCTAAAGTATTAGAACAAAATAGAATTCACAATAAATTCTAAAGATAGTTTTGGAACATATAAACTATATAAAACATCTCAATGCTATATTTATCTTATTCTCTAAAGATAACCGTTTGAACCCAACACATATCAGTTTGTATGTGGCATTATTTCAGTTATGGAACACCAATTTCTTCAAGGACGAATTTTATATCAATCGAGAAGAAGTCATGTCATATTCCAAAATAGGCTCAAAATCTACTTACCATCGCTGTATCAAAGAACTCAGTTATTGGAAATACATTTTGTATATACCATCGCATAACCCGTTTAAAGGATCCAGCATCAAGATGTTCGATTTTGGGACAAGTGCTAGACAAGTACTGAGCCAAAGCTGTACTCAATTTGAGACAAGTGATGGACAAGCGTTGGTATCTATAAACAAACATATACAAACTATAGAAAACAATAAAAACATAAACAAACCAATATTTTTAAAAAAATTAAATTCCAATAATTCTAAAACAATTGAAAAACAAAAATCAACTGTTCCATATCAGGACAACTTAAAGACAAGTACCAATAAAAATTATGATGAACCATTATGAGCATCGGATTCATAATCCGGAGGTCAAAATAATGAGAGAATGAATTTAAAAACACCACATATCATCTCTGAAGGAAGTGTGCAATACCAATTGGGTGAACTTAAGGGGAATCATATCCATTACGATTTTGAAAAGATATTGATTTACCTGGACTTTAAAGGAAAGCTCTTGTTTGGCAGAATGTTTAAGATTCACAAAGAGGATCAAGAAATTCTTTACAAACTTTGCAATTATCAAATTAAGGATTGGCAGAATTGCAGGAAACTCAATATTGATATTAATAAAGGTATTTTACTTTCTGGACCAGTAGGATGTGGAAAAACAAGTTTAATGAAACTCATTCAACATATCACACCACAGTATCCCTCATTTGAATTGATTCCAACACGAAATATTACTTTTGCTTTTAACCACAATGGTTACAGAATCATTGAACAATATGGCGATAATCGATTTTACTGCTTTGATGATTTAGGGATAGAACCCATTGGTCGCTTTTTTGGAAAAGACTGCAATGTAATGGGCGAGATTTTGCTTTCTCGTCACGATTTATTTTTAAATTATCGATTAAAAACGCATTGTACCACCAACTTGAATGCCCAAGAGCTAGAGGAATATTATGGAAATCGGGTACGTTCTCGGATGCGGCAATTGTTTAATTTAATTGCTTTTGATAAAAAATCTCAAGATAAAAGGAGTTGAATATTCTAGAATGACTCTAATTAGACACTAAAATTAGATCCCTAAAACATTAACACTCGCTCGCTTATTGCTTTAGTAAAATCTTATCAGTCCATTTTTTCATTTTCGTAAATATTATTCTTCCCAAACAAGACTAATAACTGTATTATATGCTGGTGTTACAATACAAAATTCATAAAAATTAAAATCATTGTCATTTTCCCATTTTTTTAATTCTAACCAAGTGGATTTCCAAATAGGTTGTTTGGACTTTTCTTTAAGGTGGATTTTTCCTTTTTCAAAGAATTCCATTGCTACAGAGTCCTCTGGTGGTGCCAATTTTGTATAATCAATAATATAGTGTGGAAAATCGTTATTTCTCATCCAATATTTTACTATTTTATTATAAGAATGGAACAAGCAAATTGGATGATCGCCTAATTCCAAATATTTAAAAGCAACTGACGTTAAACTTGTTTTAAAATAACTTGATAAATCTCTCAATAATTGAGGTGAAAACTTTATTCCTTTTTGCTTTTCATAGAAAATCAAACTTGGCATTAAAAGTTCTGATGCAAATTGATTTGCCTCATACTCTATTCTACCACTTCTAGCTTGTTTCTCTTTATTGTTAAACCAAGACATAGTTGCTTCATTATCATTGTGTATATCTATTCCTTTGTGCATAATTAAATGACCGATTTCATGAGCAATTGTGAATCGTTTTTTTTCTTCAAAAGAAATATCAGTATTAATCTCAATAATTGTATTTTTCTTGCCAAAAATAATGCGTCCATCAGAATTAATCATTGGTTTATGAACTATAGTAGCACCTAAACCACAAGCAAATAAATCTAATGGAAAATCTACTAAATCATCAAATCCATTATCAAGTAATAAATCTCTAGCACATGCAGAACCTTTTGTGTATTTAATCAATTTCTTCATCTAATTCATCCATCAAATCCACCAAATTTTTACCTTTTATAATTTCTTTTATTTCTTCTTCTGTCAACTTATCCAAATTTCTAAATTGAACTGATAGTTCTTTATCTTCAATTAATTTTTTTAGAGAAGCTATAGGTCTATCAATATTTTTCTCAATTGCTTCTTGAAATTTAGACACAATTATATCTAACAAATTATCTGTTTTTTCTTTAACAGCGATTGCTTTATTCATAAACTTAATTCTCTTTGAGAATTTAGATATTTTTTCATCTTCTTTTAATACATCAACTCCATCATCTTTTAAAGATTCTTTAATAATGTTGACATCTAAATTTAAATAAAATTCTGTTATGCCTTTATCTATATTATTCTTTAACTTACTCATGATTATTTTTATAAAATGTTTTTACGCCTTTTCTGTAAACGTTTTAATGCATTGTAAATAGTAGTAACATCTTGCTCAAGAAAATCAGCGATTTCTTGAGGTTTGAATATTTCATCACACCAACACTCAAAAATTAATATTTCGAGGTCAGTTGCTTCAGCAGCTTTAAGTTTATTTAAAAAATTCTGTTTTTCAATCTTGTAATCTATTTTCTGGGTAGTCGTATCTTCAAAGCTAACTTCATCAGAAATTACTGGAATATCTAAAATATAAGATTCATCAATATTTTCTTCGTCAAATTTCTCTTTACGCCTTTTCTGTTTTTCAATTGAAGCAGAAATATCACTTTTAAGCGATCCAAAAACGAATTCTTCAAAATCTATTTTATCTTTATCCCAATTTCTAACACCTGACAGAGCTTTTTCAAATACTGCGAACACAAAATCTAATGGCTCTAAGCTATCATAATTTTTTTTATTGTATCCTAATTTGCTGATAGTAAATGCTTGCATTTTTCTTATCAAGCTTTCTATATCACAATTTTTAAGGGCTTCTGATATTTCATTGTTAATTTTTAACATAGAAGTGCTTTCTATTTAGTTATATGCTCATGGATTATGTTTTTTTTCCATGCAGATGGCAAATTACTAAATATTATGAGCATAGTACTTATAGATAACATTAATAATTTTAAAAAAAGTAAAAATGGCTAAAAATAAACCGGTTGGAGACAACGCAAGAAAAGGAGCGGTAAAACAACGCTCACAAGTATTAAATACTAAAACAAATCTATATGTAAAAAGAGATTCAGAAACTGGAAAGTTTATGGATGTTAAAACTACAGGAGGAAAATTTAAAGGAGTTAGAAAAGAAAAATAATAAATTAAAGTGATTGATAAATCTATAAAAATTTAAAATTATGGTAGAAAAAAGTAAAAATGAAAATGCCTCAGGGCAAAACAAAGAGTTTACAATTTATGTAAACGCGAATCCAGAGAAATGGGTTGGTAAAACTATTTCTTTTGAACAAGTTACGAAACTGGCTTTTCCAAAACCACCATTCCCCAATACAGAATATCAAGTAGTATATGCTGAAGCACAGGGTAACAAAGAGGGAACATTAGCAGAAGGTCACGAAGTTAAAATTAAAGAAGGAACACAATTCGATGTCACAGCAACTGATAAATCATAGTGAAGACCTTCAAAGGTTACAGAAATTGAATTTGGTAATGGATATTAAGAATGGTTTCTTATTCATTTATAGGATACCGTATCTAACTTCTTCTAAAGAAGTAAAGTACGGTATCTTAGTATCCAGATTACAACTTGCGGGGCATAGGACGCAACCAAATCCTGAGCATACTACTTATTTTCAAGGTGAGATGCCTTGCAAATTGGACGGAAAACCATTTAATATTGTTGCTAATCCTAATAAACAAGTAATTGCAGATGGCTTTGAAGTTAATTTTCATTTTTCAAGTTTACCTAAACCTTTTGGCTATAGTGATTATTTTCATAAAATGACCACCTATATTAATATGATAACTGCACCTGCTAAAGTTATAGATGAAAATGCAACTGAAAAAGGAAATCAAAGAGACCTTACTAACGAGGAAACGGTTTTTAATTATATGGACACTAACTCAAATAAGCCTGAATTAATGGAACTTACTAAGAAGTTTGAAAATCAAAAAATTGGTATCATTGGCCTTGGAGGTACGGGGTCATATATTTTGGACTTGGTTTCTAAAGTTCCTGTTAAAGAGATCAATATTTTTGACGGGGATTGGTTTTACAATAATAATGCATTTCGTTCACCTAGCGCAGCTTCAATAGATGATTTAATAATCCCGAAGAAAAAGGTAGAATATTACCAATCTATTTATTCAAAAATGCATAAAAAAGTAATTAGTCATCCCTACTATTTATCTGAGGATAAATTTGAGGAACTCCTTCAATTTAGTTTTATTTTTTTAAGTATTGATAAGGGTGATATTAAGAAAAAAATCATTAAGTTTCTTGAATTGCATAACATTCCTTTCATTGATTCAGGAATTGGTGTTGACTTTAAGAATGGGGCATTAACCGGACTTATAAGAAATACGACAGGTACCGTTAATAATTATGATCACTTCTGGAATAGTCCATATATATCTTATCAAGAAAATCCAGATAACGAGTATAAAAATATTCAGACTGCTGAATTGAACTTATTGAATGCTGGTTTTGCTGTGATAAAATGGAAAAAACTTTATGGCTTTTACCATGATCTTACAAATGAGCATAATATGTTCTATCGAATAAATGCAAATAAAATTCAGAATGATGAAACTAGAACATAGATTTGTAGAATTCATTCCAAAAGAACTTGAAGAGAATGTTTTATATATTTCTATAAGATTTAGAACCGCTATACATAAATGCGCTTGTGGTTGTGGAATAAAAACCGTGACACCACTTTCTCCTACTGATTGGAAGTTAATATTTAATGGTAAATCAGTTTCTTTAAGACCATCAATAGGTAATTGGAGCTTTCCATGTCAGTCTCACTATTGGATTAGTGAAAATGATATTGAATGGGCTCCAAAGTGGGATAAAAAAATGATTAAGAAAGGTAGAGAGGAAAGTAAATATGATAAGAAGAGGTATTACAACAACAGTAATCAAGCTTCTGCTCAAGATGATTCTATAACAAAAAATGTTTGGTGGAAATTTAGTTGGTTGTTTAAAAAATAGCAGATAATAATCATTCCTCACATATTACACTTCCCTCTGTCAGCCAACAAAATAAGTGTGTTCCACTAAAATTATAGGACTAACATTTTGAATATAAAACTTCGCTTTTAGCCAAAGCAAAGTAACATCAAGCTAGCATTATAAAACAAGTTACATCATGTACAACCTACAGAAAATTCTAGACGTCCTAAGAAATTAATATCTTCATAAACCTTTTCCATTCTTATATCCCCTAATCCAGAAAATAATTTCAGTAAAAAACAATTTAATAATCTCTTTCAAAGTTTTAATAATTTCATTTAAAATTTCTTTCATAATTCATGTTTAAAATATTTATTAGTTCCTAGCAGAATAGCCAATGCAACTGCTTTTACATTTTGTGGTTTTAAAAAATAATCAGCTTCATCTGTATTAGTAACAAAACCCATTTCCACAAGAATTGCAGGGCAAAAAGTAACTGTTTCTCGAAGCACCTGAAAATCAGCAAACTTAACACCTCGTTCTTTAAATCCTAATTTTTGGGTGGTTTCAGCAAGTACAGATACTCCAAAAGCAATGGAAGTTTTTGTATTTGGACTTTCTAATTTATGAACATACACTTCCATTCCTTTTGATAAACTTTTTGATGCATTACAATGAATGGAAATAAACAAATCTGCTTTTAGTGCTTCTGGCAATTTACTTCGCGTAGCAAGTGAAACAAATGTATCTCGGTATCTAGTCAAATAAATATCTAATTTATCATCTAGAATAGTTCTATTCAGCCTTACAATTTCTTTGGCAATATTCAAAACCACATCCTTTTCTATGATTCCATTTATGCCAATTGCTCCTGAATCTTTTCCTCCATGTCCAACATCAATTACAATTCGTTTTTTGGCTGTTGGGTTTTGGGTAAAACCAGCACACATTTTTAGCAGGATAAGCAGAAAAACGACGTTTTTGAGCTTCAATTTCAAATTTATTTTCATCATTTCCAGTATTTATAACCTTTAAATTCATATAATTTAATGTGCTTTGATTTCAATTGTCCGTAAACCAATTCAAATAATATTATTTTGTTATTTATTTGGCTATCAGTTATTTAAATATAAATATATTGTATTTTTCATACATCAAAAATGTTAATATTTTAAAACCTTATCCGTATGAAAAAATCAATGTACTTGACCTTACTTTTATTTTTAATTTCACTATCCACTTTTGCACAAATTGGAGGGATCGAAAATTCTGTAAATGATGTTTCTGATACTATTCGAACCATTTTTCCAATTATTTTAGGTGTTATCTTTTTAATAGGTTTCCTATTTAATGCAGGTCACTTTTTTGGTGAAAATGCAGATTTAAAAAAAGGAATTACCCGTGTATTGGTATTTGTTTTGATTGCAGGAGCTGTCGTAGGAATTTTCACTTATCTCATAGGTATCGTTGTTTAATGAAAAAGTTCGAAGTCTATAAGAATATTAGAAAGCGTGCCTTGATTATGGGCTTGCCAATATCATTGTTTGCATTGATGATGTTAGTTGTAATTGGGTCCTTATTATTCATCATATTTTCTTTTAGTTTTTATGGAATTATAGGAATATTTATTGTGAATGTGATACTCTATATATCTCTGACCCATCTAACCAGTAATCCAGAACTATTATATTTTAAAAAAGTATTTCCAAATAGTATTAGCAATAAAAAAGGAAGCCAAATTTCTTATGAAAAAAATTAACTTATCAGCATATCACCCTATTCTCAGCATTGAAGATAATGTCGTGTTCGCTAACAACGGCAATGTTGTCCTTTGTTACAAAGTAGATTTACCTGAAATTTATTCTTTGTCTGAAAAAGATTTTGAAGTGATACACAGTGCATGGTTTCAAGCATTCAAATCGTTGCCGGTTGGAACTGTTCTTCATAAACAGGATATTTATCAAAAAGCAGTTTATACCGCGGAGGGTCTTCCCAACCATAGTTTTTTAGAATGCGCTACTTATAACTATTTTAAAGGGCGTGAATATTTAGAACATCGCAGTTATCTATTTTTTACGCTGCCTTTTAATAAAGCGTTGAATGCCGCTAAATACACCAATCCGTTTCGAAAAGTTGAAAAGGGAATCCACAAAAAAATGGATAGAAATGTACAAGAGTTTATCCTTGGCGTTGGTGATGCTGTTTCTTATATCAATAACAGCAGAAAAATAACTTTGTCACCACTAGGCAGTGAAGAAATACTGGTGCTCACTTACGATTACTTTAATGGATTCAACGAAGGCTCTGATACTGATATTTTATTGCAAAAAAATCACATTGCTATCGGAGAACATTATTTTGATGTTCTGGCAGTTAACAGTGAGTTGTGTTTTGGAGAAAGTGTTCAAAGCAGTAAAACCAACAATAAATTTACCTCTGATAATTTTATCTTTCATCAAGGTTTTATTGATGGTTTAGGGTTGAATCTCAATGAAAACCACATCGTAAATCAAATTATTTATTTAGATGACAAACATAAGTGGCGCAAGCTCTTGGATAAGAAAATTGAAGAACTCAACAAAAGTTCAAATTTCGGCACTCAAAATAAAGTGGTCTTAAAAAAGATTGAAGAAATTATTGGTCAGATTAATGAGGATGATTCCTCTAGAATTATTCGAGGACATCTGAATATTATTTTCTGGGACTCCGAGCAGAAAAGGTTAAGTAGCATTGCTTCAAAAATAAAAACGGAGTTTAAAGAATTGGATATTATTCCTTATTATCCAAAAGGAGAAGAACGAAAACAATACATTATGAATAGTTATTGCTGTTTTTCTTCCAACTTTTCCAATGAAGATTTATACATCACCGACTTAAAACACGCACTGTGTTTATATCTCAATAATACCAACTATTTGTCGGACGACACCGGTATTATTTTTAATGATCGACAACATAATATTCCTGTATTAAAAGATGTGTGGGATGAACAAAAGAAACGGATCAAAGCCCGGAACTTTGCCATCTTCGCTCCTACCGGTGAAGGAAAATCTTTCTTAGCCAATAATATCTTACGTCAGTATTTTGAAAGTGATGTGCGCTTGGTTATTATCGATTTGGGTGGATCGTATTCAAAATTTGCAAAACTGTACCCTGAAGAACATATTATTCTTCGTTATGAACAAGGAAAAAATCTAGGCATCAATCCATTTTACATCAGTAACATCAATGACATCACTCCTGAAAGATTGGAAGATTTATGTATGTTTTTATTGGAATTGCTCGCTTCAGGCGCTCAAAATTCCAAAGCGCAAGAAGTTGCTTTAAAAAAAATCCTTCGCCATTATTATAAAAATATAAGTTCTAATCATTCCTTATCGGGTCTTTACAATTTCATTGAACAGGAAAAAGAGACCTTGTCCCATACACTACATCTGCAAGCTGAACATTTCAATATAGGAGATTTTCTACACATTATGTCTGAATATGTAGGAGATGGTTTGTACAGTTTTCTGTTTGAAGTGATTGAAGACCAAACCTACAGGATCGAAGATAAAAAACTCATTGTATTTGAACTGGATGAAGTTAAGGACAATAAGGAAATACTATCCGTAATGTTGAAGTTGATAAAATCAGCCATTCAACGTACTATCTGGCAAAACAAAGCTGAAAAAGGAATCATTCTGTTTGATGAGTTCGCAAAGCAACTCAAGTTTGAAAATGTTTTGGAAAGTGTAGAGTTCTATTACCAAGCCATCCGTAAACAAAATGGAGCCATCGGAATTATTCTACAATCCATCAATCAGTTACCAATCAATGCAACTTCGGCAAGTATTTTAGAAAACACTCAAGTAATTTACAGCCTTCATAACGAAAAAGGCTATGACGAATTACAAAAGCGACTCAACCTTTCCAGCCATGATTTAAATCAATTGAAATCCATCAGAAATAATTTGACCGGAAGTCGAAAATATACAGAAATGTTTATCAAAATTGGAAAGGAGAGTAACATCTTCAGATTGGAGGTTCCTAAAGAAGTATATGCAGCCTATCTCACTGATGGTTCTGAAAATGAAGCTATCATGGATCTTTATAACAAAATAAAATGTATGAAACTGGCTATAAACGAATTCATTAAACAATCATAGACTGTGTTAAACACAAACTATTATAAATTTTAAAACAAAAATGATGAAAAACACCATTAAAAAACTAATGCTATCTTCTGTATTCATTTTATTGCTTTCGGCTCACACAAAGGGATATGGTCAAGGAATGCCTGTTTATGACAATACCAATTTTATAAGCCTTGCTAAATCTTTGATAGAATCTGCAAAACAAACTTCACAACTCCTTCAGACTGTACAATTCTTGAAAACCCAAAAGGAAAACATAGAAAAAGTAAACAATGTGGTAAAACAGCTTAAAGCTGTGCGAGAACTTACCCGAAACAATCAACGTTTGTTTGACATTGTACGCAATGATTTAAGAACCATTCTCAACTCGCCTTATATCAAACCTGAAGAGATTACCAGAATATCAAATTCCTTTAACGCCATTGTTGAAAGTTCCTTGGAAGATTTGGATTATATCAGTCAAATTCTCTCTAGTTACAGTTTAAAAATGACCGATGCCGAACGTGCAGAAATTTTGAAAGAGAAGGAATTAAATTCCAAAGAAATGGTAGCTGAAATTGAGCAGAAGACCAAACGTTATCGTGATATTATTTCCTTTCGGGAAATGCAATCAAAAATAAATCAAAGAGAAACCAACTATTAATGATGGCTGCTATTTTTTTAGGTATAGGATTGGAGTACATAGATGCTGTATTTACCACTATCAAGGATAGTAATTTTTCGCAGTACACCATTACCGGTATGAAAACACTGGCGGTATTGTTCTTTTTAATCAATATCTTAAAAAAATACAATGAAGGCATCGTCGACAAAGAGGGCTATACGTGGGGTTTAAGTCCAGGCGATTTAGCAAAGAACTTTGCAGTCATCATTTTGGTTATTTTCTCAACCCAAGTACTGGGAGTATTTGATAGTATTTTAGTAGCCATAGAAACCCAGTATAGAGATACGGCTCCTGCACTTCTCCCATTACAATTACAAGATATTGACATTGAACAGGATGTAGGCGCTTTAGAAGCCGCTAAAAAGGCAATGGCATTATTATATGAGGCCTTGGTGACACCGCTCTTTGGAGTAAAGATATTATCTTTTATCATCAGCTTGTTCTTATGGGTGTTGGATTTGTTTATTTACCCACTATTTTTAGCTGAACGCTATTTCTTGTTGGGAATTATGCAGGCATTTTTTCCATTGGTCATCAGTTTGGCTGTTTTTGAAAAGTTTCGATCTATGGCTTATACATTTTTTAAATTGTACGCTGGAGTGTACATGTTAGTTCCTGCCTTCTTTCTAGTCAATGTTTTTGTAAATAACCTATATCGTGAAATCAATACTAATTTTTGGACCAACTTATTGGGCACTTCTACCAATAATAGCACTATCAAAATACTTATTGAAATGGGTTCTATTGCATTTATAGTTTTTCTAAAATTCAAACTCTACAGAAGAGCAACATCTTTTGTATTTAGACTATTTTCTTCCTAAACTATTTTTAAATAAAATGAAACGAGCATAACAAATTTTAATACACATAGGAATGATTAATAGCGAACTGCAGCTGTTACCGCTAAAAAATAAAATTTAAACAGATGAAAACACCATATAAAAATATCTATACCGTATTAAAACTGAATCGATTCATTGTCCTAGCTGTTGTGTTTGGCGCAATTGTAACAAGTACAATTTCAGTGATACTGGTATTTAAGCTTCATCAGCAAACGATGGACAGCGCTTTTGTCGTCAATACTGATGGAAGCATCATTCCTTTAAAGTTAGTTTCAGTACAAGAAAATATAGAAGTGGAAGCTTTGGCACATTTAGAACTCTTTCATACCTATTTCTATCATATTGATGCTAGCAATTATGAAAAACATATGGAAAAAGCACTATGGCTAGGCAACAATAGTGTAGATGCCTTGTACCGACAGAAAAAAGCAGATGGGGTGTACAATCGTTTGATTCAATATTCATTGATTCAAAAGGTAGTAAGTATCAAATCTAAGGTCAATATTAAAGTTGAGCCCTATACGTTCGAAACCACTTGTGTTTTTGAGATTAATAGGGGTTCAACTATCGACACCTATGAACTCAATACCACAGGAAAATTGATTCACGTAGATCGCAATTTTCCCAATAATACTCATGGCTTATTGATTACTGACTTTTATGAAAAAACCTTGCGTAAAATTGACAACCAAACCCATAATGAACACTAAAAAATCAAGAAAATGAACATTGAAAAAAACAAAATAGTATTTGTAACCATCCTTATTTTGATCATCATTTTTATAGGTGCATATACGATGACCCTATTGCATAAAGATGATGACACTTTTATTGATTCAAAACAAATACCTATCCCTGAATTAGATAATGAAACTAAAATATATAATTCAAAATTAGATGCCATTAATGCGTTGAAAGAAGTCAGAGAAACCAATGCGCCCAGTATCTATGATGAACGCTTATTAGATTCAACAGGAGTCTATGATCCCGATCTATTAGATAAGGAAAAAATGCAGCTAGTGGATAGTATTTATAATCAAGGGCGCATTAATTATACCGAAAATAGCTATAGGCATTCGAAACCTATAAGTGTTGAAATACCCCAAGAATCCTTCATAGATTCTCTATTTTCTGAAATAGCGCCAACCATTTCAGCAGCACAGTTGAGTTTAGCACATCAATTGTTCTTTGCTTCTGCGCCTGTAATAAATGACATATTCGGTAATACTAAAAACAATCTAATGATTTACGCAGCTGTCAATGGTGACCAAGTTGTAAAAACTTTTAGCCGTTTAGAAATGCGATTGACCAAACCTGCATTTATCAATAATGAATTACTTCCTAAAAATACATATCTCTATGGATTTGTAAGTTTTAAACCCAACAGAACGCTCATTCACATCACCAACATCAATCATAAGCCGGTTAGTTTAAAGGCTTATGATCTACAAGATGGCAATGAAGGAATTTATGCCATTAATAATTTTAAAACAGATGCATCAAAAGCCATGGTAGATGATGCCATTGATGAAATCAACATCCCCAGTATTCCTTCAATAGGAGTTCTTAAAAAAGTATTTCAGCGTTCCAATAAGAATGTTAAAGTAACCATCACTAAACAATTATCAACTTTTATTAAAGCCGAAAGGTTCTCCATCCAATTTAAAAAATAACTTATGAAAACAATGTTCACTTTAATAATATCTATTTCTTGTATAATGCTTCATGCACAAAACATGGAGAAATTAGACACCATTTATGTAAATGACACGAAAATAGTCTCACTTTTTTTTCCAAAGCCAATACGTCAAGGTATTGTAGGGAAGTCAAATTTTGTATTTTCTTATCATAAAGAAGAATTGCACTATTTTGGACTGTTACAGGGGACTCCTGGTGCGGAAAGTAATCTATTGGCAATTACTTCTGATGGCCAAGTCTATTCTTATATCTTGAAATACGCTGACAAGCTTTCAAAACTAAATTATTTTATAACTGAAAATGAAAGCATCGGAAATGAAGAACCACATTCCAATTCTTTAAAGGTTGATGAAATGATTTCTTTAGCTACTGATACTTTGGTTTCAGATCAGTTTATGATTCATAAACAAACCTGTTCTGATTTACTTATGATTTCAAAGAAAAAAACAATACGCTCAAAAAGAAAAAATCAAATCAAGTTATCGGTAAAAAACAGTATCTATAAAAACAACGCCCTCTATTTTTCAATGGAAATTAAAAACAATTCTGCTATTGATTATGACGTGAATTTTTTACGCTTTTTCATTTCTAATAATGTTGGTTTTAAGAAAAAATCAACTCAAACTTTAGCTAAGGAACCAATATTTACTTATTTGCTACCCAACAAAATAAAAGGGGGTGCCAAAAGCCAATTCATAGTGGTTTTTTCAAAATTCACCATTGACAATCATAAAAAAATGATGATTGAACTTAATGAGTTAAACGGAGAAAGAAATATAAGACTTCAGATAGCTGCGAGATTGATAAATAACCCTAAATAATTTAAGATTTTTACAAGTTTAAGAGAAAAAATGAGCCAATAATGATGAATGTTATAATACAATTCAAATTCTATAGACAAAAGACAGTAAGTCTATCATTCACTTAAACTAAATAAAAAAAGAGCAAGTAAATGATTAGTTTTAACCAGGCTTCAAGTGATTAAAGAAAAGAACCCACCTCAAAAATTGCTATGAAAAAAGAGGTGGGTAAAAAAAATTGCTATGAAAAAGATAGGCTACTCAGCCCAAATTTCAAATATAGGTTATTTATTTATACCATCCCTGATGAAGGACTTATTTTTATCAAATAGTTGTAGGATTGCAAGGAAATACCCTAATGAAACTTTTGCCAGAATACCAACTAATTCTATCCCGTTTTCCGCACACTTTATGCAATAAAAAGTCACTAAAATAGCACAAAAACAGCAAAATAGTTATTTAACATTTGTGAAAATTTATTCAGCTAAAAGTAGAAATAATGAAAAGTGATTGAATTCTTAAAAACATTAAAACTAATCTAAAGTAGCTTTGTTTTTATATTTGTTACTTAAAGTTGCTGGCTCGGAAAATATTTCCACATTATCGTTCTGTGTTACAAATCCACGCCATCGGGTGTTTTGTGCCCTCCTAGACTTCCTTTTTTCTCAAACGAATTAGCCGTTGTAACGATACTAGAATTAATAGATAATATTTTACCTGATGAACAATTAGAAAGTCATGATAAAATAGAAGATCTGTTATTATCAGAAAAACAAATTGATCAGGACAAGCTCGATAATACTGATTAATAAAAAAAATTAAATAGGAAAGTCAAGAGGTTTAAGAGAAAAAAGAGAACTATCGTTTTTTTAACTTTTGGATTTAGTGGCTGGCATTTGAACCTGAAAATCCGAAAGTTTAAAAATCAACCAAATCCACCTGAACGGGTTAATCTTAAATATATTGCATAAAAAAACCACTCTCTATTTTACTAAAAAATGGCTTTTGTTTCTTATTGTTACGGGCATAGAAAGTATTTCCGCGCTATCGTTACGTGGGACATATCCGCGCCATTTGGGCAATATATCGTAAAACTATCGTAGAGACAGCAGTGCTATGTGTGAGTTTATTCTAATTAACGTCAATGATATCAATAGATTGATTTACTATCAAATATTTTATTATACCTAGCTGTATCTTTAACTTTACAGTTTGAATAAATAAGTTTACCATCTTTTCTCCAAAATAAACCAGTTTTCAAATCAACTCCTCTTAAAGAATTGCTCTTTTTTGATTGCATTTTATATCTATTCTTATCACTTATGTGAGACGAATAATTACCACCACAATGAAACTCAATAATCACAAAATCTTCTGTTGTAATTAATATTGTTTCACCTTCAATAAAAGAATGTTTTTGAATATCCTTAATTGTCGGAATTTCCAACTTAACTGTTGAATTACCACAAGAAAATATTTTTTCTTCAAATGATTGGCTTTTACAAGATATGAATAATAATATTAACAATATTGATTGAAAAACCTTCATTTTAATTATTTTTATAGTTAATTCTAGCTTCCTTTTCGGCACTTTTAATTACTGGGGGCGTTGTATATATTATCAATGGAGTACCATCTTCAGTTTCTTCTGAGATAGTCCTATGATTTGGCTCCGCTGTGCCATTGTGATTCTTTTTTAAATCGTAAAGATATGCATGTCCGGTTTCATGAGCTGTTATTTCCGCTTGTTTTCCCTCAGTTTCTGCATTACTCACAACAATATTAGTATTTTCATCTGCTGAAGTTTGACTCGTTCCTGTAACTGTCTTATCACTGTACAAAGTAACACCTAAACCTCCATTTTCACCATTTATTTGAGAGCCTACAAATCCTTCTGTTACAATATCTCCACCAGCATCTGAATCTTCAGCATGATAACGGTCCGCAGATGAATAAACATACGTATCATTAGATTCCGCAAGATGTAATATTCGATTATAATTTCCAGAATCCCCAGATTCCTTTTTACCTTGAGCTAATAAAGTCGCATCTAACTTTCCTTCTTGATTAAATTTAACATATTTCCGAGTATCTGAAGGTAATTGGTTTTTGATATTTTCTTGTGATTGTTTATCCTTTCCAATAATAGTATAAGGAGCCATCCCATCAGGGTCAATAAAAAATATAGGATTATTGAAAGCGTAATTATACGGGCTATGTCTTCTCATTTGTTCTGCTAAAGGATCCAAATTCATCCATCTACCAATTGCTGGGTCATAATTCCTAGCCCCAAAGTCATAAGTATTCAATGTTTGGAAGCTTTCATCAAAT